>DGQJ01000287.1 GCA_002389705.1 Bacteroidales bacterium UBA4417 | reverse complement strand
CTTTGTTACGACAAAATAGTTAACTGGACACTTTCATTTAAAAGGCATCCGTCAATAACTGCTCCTGGATTTGTAGTAGGAGGTGAATTTATGTGGGGCGCTACTGCTATGATGATGAGCGAATTGATAGAGGTGCTGAACCGCGCAGCCAAAAAATCAGCTTAACTCACGATCCTGATTTCCACCTGCATTTCAGCTGTTTTCGACAGCATAGCCGAAACTGCGCAATACTTTTCCTTTGAAAGAGAAACCGCCTTTTCCAGCTTATCCATCGGGAGATTTTCGCCTTTAAAATTGTAAACGAGCTTAATCTGGTTGTATACTTTTGGATGCTCATTGGCAAGTTCAGCAGTAATTTCCATCCAGAATTTTTCAGGAACCACCTTCATTTTTTCAAGGATTGAAACTACATCCATTCCGGTGCATCCACCCAATCCGGCCAGGAGGAGGATCTTGGGTCGTGGACCTGAATCATTTCCTCCAACCGATGAATCGGCGTCCATGATGATCTGGTGTCCGTTTACCGAGGCCTCGAAGGCCATATTGCTTTGCCAGGTTACAATTGCTTGCTGCGACATATTCTAAAATTTTAGGTTTATGCTGTTAATTTGAACTCACGCTGAGGATTAAATTATTCAATTGTAATGCCAGGTTTAAACTGTATTACTGATCATTACGGATGGGCTTTATACACTATTTTGCCGTTTACTATCGTATACTGAACCTTCGAACCCAGTATTTTGTTCTCGTTTGCTTTAATCAGATCCGTGTTTAAGATGGTGAAATCCGCCATTTTACTAACTTCTATACTTCCTCTTTGCTTTTCGGTGAAAGCGGCTTTTGCCGCCCAAATGGTGATGCTTTTCAATGCATCCATCCGCGAAAGCGCATTTTCCATCATGTACCCTTCTGCAGGCTCACCTTCAGCATTTTTACGGGCTACAGAAGCATAAAAAGTTTTGATTGGTTCAATGCCTTCTATCGGGAAATCAGTACCATTTGGTATCCACCCGTTTTGCTGAAGCAGGCGGTTATATGCATAGGCGTTTTTAAGCCTTGCATTACCGATACGGTTCTGGGCCCAGGCCATATCCGAAGTTGCATGTGTTGCCTGTATTGAAGGGATTATGTGATACTTCATAAACATATCGAAATCGCTTTCATTTACTACCTGGGCATGTTCGATGCGCCACCGCCTGTCATCGCCGGGTTTCAGGAACTTGCTGTAAGTATGAAGTACCATTCTAATAGCCGAATCACCAATAGCATGAGTATTCATCTGGAAACCATGATCGTAGGCTTTTTGACAAATCTCAGCCAATGCTTCGGGCGAAGTTACCAGGATACCCTGGTTCCCGGGGTCGTCGAGGTATGGTTTAAGCATGCAGGCGCCCCTAGAGCCGAGCGCACCGTCAGCATACATTTTAATTGCCCCAACTCTCAGAAAGGGTGTTTGATAAATGGTGTCCTTCAGGAAATAATCGAAATTTTCCTGAGTGGGACTGAGCCATGCATCAATCCGCAGATTCAGCCTGCCTGATTTTTGCAGGGAATCGAGAAGCAGTATTTCAGATTTGTTGATTCCCGCATCCGTAACTGCAGTTAATCCGGCTTCGTGACAAAGCCGGGCAGCGGTAACAATCAGTTCGCTGATTTCATTTACTGATGGCAACGGGACAGCATTCCGCAATTTATCAGCCATATCTTCAAGGAAAATGCCGGTAAACCTGCCATCGTGGATCACCGCCTGTCCTTTTTTACCAGGGTATTCAACTCCTGAAGCTTTTATTGCCGCTTCGCTGGCCAGTACTGCATGTCCATCAACACGGGTTATCACTACCGGGACACCCGGAAATAATTTGTTCAACAACACATTATCGGGGAAAACTTTTACAGGCCATTTGTTCTGGTCCCACCCACGACCAACTATCCAGCCTTCGGGGTGTATTTTCCGGTAACCTTGCAGTATTTCGAGCACCTCATCGAATGAATGGGCTTGAGTAAGATCTGCATAGCGCAACCCTAAGGCAAAGCCTGTAAAATGCGAATGCGCATCGGTAAAGCCCGGATACACGTAACCACCGCCCACATTAATGTTTTCAGGTGCCCAATACCTGCTCCTGACATTGGCGTCAGTACCGAAAGCTATAATCCTGCCGCCTTTTACCGCTATGCAGCTCACATCCGGTGAGAGGCTGTCGGGTGCATAAACATGGGCATTGTAAATGATCAGATCTGCTTTCTTTTTCAGATCGTGACAAGCCAGTAAGCCAATGCAAAGTGCAAACGGGAACAGAAAAATTAAAGGTTTATTATGGTTTTTCATAACCTTAGTTCATAGATTAAGCTTTGAAAAATTGACTGGCAACTGGTTCGCCAGGGATTAAACAATGCTGTTTGACATTCTTCGGAAGTAGTTTACAACAGGTGCAAAGAACTTTTCCCCGGCAAAACGAAACTACCTAATTATTATAACATTCAGATCAGATGATCGTTTCGTCCCGCTCGAGCAATAAAATGCTATACTGCGGAACAATAAAGTATTTCTGATCGTTGTACATGATTTCAACCGATCCTTTTGCCATAAAAATAGCCAGATCGCCTACCTGTGGCTGCAATGGGATATACCTCACTTTATCATCTTTTTTTTGCTTCCAGGGTTCAATTTCTTCCTCAGCCAGGAATGGAATCGGCATCCCCGGGCCCACTTTAACTACGTAACCATTACGGATTTCTTCTTTTTCGGAATATCCCGGCGGCAAAAGAAGTCCGCTTTTAGTTTTACTTTTCTCTGTTAAAGGTTTTATAAGAACCTTATCGCCAACTACAATCAGGTTTTTGAGCTTCTCTTCTGTCATTTTTCGTTACGTGGCTGAAATATTAAATACGATTTCAAAAAGCGTTGCTATGGTGCAAATGTATGACTTTTGGAGTACTTTTGCAGATTGTTTCACAAGGTATGATAACCACAGGGTTTGAGCTTTAGGACAAAATTTTATGCTTTCCTTCAGCTATTATTTTGTGGATAATCATATCTTAAAACCGAAGATTAATTTATACAACACAGGAATTTGAAATTTTCAAAATGATTTTTTCGATTTGAATCTCATTTCTAAACCTGAGTGAAAATTACATAACACCTTAACAATTAATTACAACTATGTCAGATTTGATCAGGCTGCTTCCTGATGCTGTTGCTAACCAGATAGCTGCCGGTGAGGTTGTACAGCGACCGGCTTCGGCAGTGAAAGAATTACTGGAAAATGCCGTTGATGCAGGAGCTACCCAGATCAGGCTTTTGGTAAAAGATGCCGGTAAAACCCTGATTCAGGTTATTGACAATGGATCGGGTATGTCGGAAACGGATGCCCGGATGAGTTTTGAGCGGCATGCTACTTCAAAAATCAGGGAAGCAAATGATTTATTTTCGATCAGGACGCTGGGTTTCAGGGGCGAGGCGTTGGCTTCTATTGCTGCTATTGCGCAGGTAGAGCTCAAAACACGGAAACCCGATGATGAAGTAGGTACATGCATCATTATTGAAGGATCGAAAGTAAAAAGCCAGGAGCCTGTTGCCTGCCCAAGTGGCACTACTTTCAGTGTTAAAAACCTTTTTTACAACATCCCTGCCCGCAGATATTTTTTGAAATCGGACAATGTGGAATTCAGGCATATACTGGAAGAATTTCAACGGGTTGCCTTGGTTCATCCCGATATTGAATTTACCCTGACCAACAACGACAAACCGGTTTTTCACCTCACAAAGGGGAACCTCAGGCAGCGGATTGTGCATATTTTTGGCAACCAGATCAATGAAAAGTTGCTTCCTGTTGAAGCCAGAACTGAGCTTGTTTCGGTAACCGGGTATATCGGTAAACCTGAAACAGCCCGCAAAACCAGGGGTGAACAATACTTTTTTGCAAATGGCAGGTTTATCCGCCATCCATACCTGCATCATGCTGTTGAGCAGGCTTTCGAAGAACTGATTCCTGAATCAGCCATTCCCTCCTATTTTCTTTATATCGAGGTTGATCCTTCTACCATCGATATCAATATTCACCCCACCAAAACCGAGGTTAATTTTCAAAATGGACAATTGCTCTATGCCAGTATCCGGACCTCGGTAAAACATGCGCTGGGTATGTTCAGCCTGAGCCCCACCATTGACTTTGATACGGAGCCCACTTTCGACTTTGTGGCGCCCCAGGGTTATGAACCCAAGGCACCTACCATCACTGTAAACCCCGATTATAACCCATTCAGGAAACCACAAAATTTCCTGAAATCGAATGCTGGAATGGCTCCTAACCGCGCAGGCTGGGAAAAAATGTACGAAGGTATCGAAAATAAGCCTGCGCAGCAGGCTGAATACCAGCCCGGTATGGATTTCGAACTTGCCCCTGCACAGCCACAGCAGGCTGAATCAACACTCGTCCCGGAAAGCAATGAGAACACCACCAGCAAACTTTTCCAGGTTCAGAACCGCTTTATTGTGGCCAATGTGAAGTCGGGCGTGCTGATTGTGGATCAACGGAAGGCTTATGAGCGCATTATCTTCGAAAGGATCAGTGCCAATGCCGAAGGGCAGCCGGTAGCCAGGCAGCGGGTATTGTTTCCGCAAACCTTCCAGCTTTCGGCATTCGATTCGGAAGTAATCAGCGAAATGGCAGAGGACCTTGATAACCTTGGCTTTGAAATATCAGCCATGGGTTCAGGCACCTTTGTAATAAATACTGTTCCGGCTAACATTCCTTCCAATGAGATCATTGGTTTTATCGAAAGCCTGCTCGAAGATTACAAAAAAGACAGGGCTGATTCCGCTGACGACCAACGTATAAAGCTTGCACGTTTGGTTGCAGGCAACCTGGCCGTTAAAACCGAAAAAGCTCTTAAAATTGAGGAGATGCAGCAACTTATTGATGAGCTGTTTGCCTGCCAGGTTCCGGATATAGCCCCAGATGGCAGTAAAATCCTTAAAATAATACCGGTTAATGAAATTGATAAACTACTCCGGTAATCTTTACAATTTACAATACATAAAAAGTTAAATTTGTACAAAATAAAACCAGGATGCTTTTATAAATGTTAAATTGATTCTGATAAAATAATTAAAGCATATACCTGATTGTAAACTAATAAAAACAAATGAGTTACGAACGATATAGTCCTTCCGGGTTTGGATTTTTGCCCCCTGTTGTCAAAAACCTGCTCATTATCAATGTTTTGTTTTTCCTGGCCACTATAGTGTTGGGCAACACGATGAACCTCGATCTTACAGATATGCTTGGGCTTCATTATTTTGCGGCCACCAAATTTGAGCCCTACCAGTTTATCACCTACATGTTTATGCATGGCAATTTCTCGCATATTTTTTTCAATATGTTTGCTTTGTGGATGTTCGGCAGTGTGCTCGAACAGGTTTGGGG
>DGQJ01000337.1 GCA_002389705.1 Bacteroidales bacterium UBA4417 | reverse complement strand
TCCCGCACTTGCCATAACTTGTCCCGTGAAACGGGAGCGTCGGCCGTTATGCACCATTTTAAAAATCACCGTTTTATGAAAACATTACTCCCTATTTTATTTTTGGTTTTTGCCTTGACAACTTCTTGTGACCCATTATTTATAGCTGAATTACGTAATGACACGAATGATACCATTCATCTTAAAATTGAATTAGACACCACTCATATTCGACAAGATATTAAGAAATATGAACTAAATGTTGAGATGAAAGAATATCTTAATATTTCTGCTGATTCTGGGTTCATTATTCAAGAGACAGATTTGGAAAAATTTACAAGAGACTTTCTGATTTTTCCCAAAACAACTATTCCAATGGACATTAGCAATAAACATTCTCCTTCCTTTAGTTATTCCAAAATGACAATATTGCACAGAAACGATAGTATTGTGTTGGCTGGAAGTGAGAATATTAATAAAGCATTTAAGAAAATAACCGGCTTTACTTTTCGACTGATAATAAAAAACTAACGCTAATCGAGTAGACGGCCCCGCCAGCAATTACTGACGGGGACAACAACTTCATGTATTTCGTAATCTTATGTTGTGTTGCCTGCCTCCTATTTCCCGGTAACCGCAATGGTGGTGGTAAACGATATAGGCATTTCTAAACCGCCGGGCATCTGAGCCCCGTCAAGAATATACGTTGTTCCCGACATCTTTTGTTCAACTGCCGATTCGGTAACCCAACCGGTTTCGGGGTTCACTTTTATTTCGGAGATCATAGAACGACAATTCTCTTCCTTTTTTAGAATTATAATAAATGCAATTAACAGCAGTAAATAGTTTTCACGAGCTTCAGGAGTATCAGTCTTCAATAGCTTCAATCCCCTGTTCATTAAGTCTGGCGAGCCATTCTTTCATAGCCTGCAATTGTTCCGGCTTATGTCCGTGCCAAAGGGTAACCTCACCCACCACTTTAAAAGGATGTTTCGAGCGGTACGACATGGTAGGATTACCGGGGAATTTTTTATCCGTAACATTGGGGTCGTCTTCCAGCGGGCCGGTCGGTTCTACCAGGTATATTCTTTCGCGGCCATCGCCTGAAGCCAGTTCAGCTCCCCAAATAGCGGCATCAAGTGTAGCCGTCAGGTAAATATATTTTGCTTTTTTATGTTGTCCGTAATTCGAAGCTATGCCGGTTTCAACCAGGTCGCCGGGTGCCAGGTCGGCCCGCGTGCCGTGAAAATATGTTTGCCTGAATGGACTTTGATACGGTGTTTCCAATACCAGGCCTGTAGGTTGTTTTTCCATAGTTACGCATGTCTTTAATGTAGAAAAGTATTTTTAAACAACTGCTACTATTCCTGGCAAACTAAGCCTTGCGCAAAATCTTATCTATCTTCCTGCCCTTTGCCAGTTCATCCACTAACTTATCGGGATAGCGCACCTGTTTTAACAATGAATCTTCAATTTCCTCGATCCTGTAACCGCAAATAACACCGGTAATGAGCGATGCATTGGGATGCAACACGGCCTGGCTGAAAAAAGTTTCGAAAGTCGCATTTTCAGCGATGAGCAACTGTAGTAGCTGATCATTGTAGCCGGTTAACCACCCGATGACCTGGTGTAATTCGTCCCTGCTCCTGCCCTTCCTTTCCACCTTAGCCAGGTATAGCGGATACACAGATGCAAAGGTCATTTTTGCAAAGCGCTGATGTTGTGTTTCGGGACTACTCATATTTAATGCTGGTTTTCAGGTTTATGTAAGTTTACTTTTAATAATGATGAAGCTGCTTAAATTACTTTTATGGATAGTATGAGTTGTTACACCTACAAAAATACAAAAAGAGTAAAGCGACTGAAATCAGATTACGCGCCTTGCAGGAAGTAACAGGAAATCCGCTGCCGGCTTCATCCTCTTTTACGGAGACCGCTCCTCCAGGTTGAATTAAATGATATATTCTGATTTTTCCAGAGAAAGGATGGTGGGTTTTCCTATGGAGGAAAATTATCATCGCGATATTAAGCAAGTGGATTAAATATGCCTCCAAAAACAGCAATATTAACTTGCCTGCTCTATTTCAATTAACCTTTATCTTTGTAAAAATAAAAATCAATCCGGCTATGAGCGCACGACTGGATAACCTGAAAATAAACTACAAAATCTGGCTCGAAACCAAGGAGCAGCAAGGCATTTTAGGCGATAAAAAATGCGAATTGCTGAGAGCTATCGAAGAAACCGGTTCGCTGAACGAAGCCATGAAAAAACTCAATTTAACCTATCGCAAAACCTGGGAAAACCTTCGGAAAATAGAACGCGAACTGGGTTTCCCGCTCATAAAGCCTACCCGTGGCGGGGCCGAAGGCGGAAACACTGTTTTGACCAACGAGGGGAAAATCATAATCATGGCATTCGAAAAATTTCACGCCGAGTACGACCAGATAATCCAACAGGGTTTCGAAAAAATTCTCGACGATCTGAAACTACAGATTAAATAAGCTTCTATATCTTTTATTTGCGATAATTTATCAATCCGGGTACTTCTATTTATATCGAATTGCATATTTTTGCAATTCGTAATTTTTAACCTGTATAGTGATATGAATAATGCCATTTACAATTTCCCGCTTCCTCAAAACGAGGGCAACATGGAATACAAAAAAGGTAGCCCCGAAAGAATACAACTGGAAAAAGAGCTTCAGCGCCAGCTTCAGAATCCGGTTGAAATTCCACTGATTATTGGCGGGAAAGAGGTATTCACCGGAAAAACCGGTGAAGTCAGGATGCCTCACAGGCATTCGCACATACTGGCAACTTACCATATGGCATCGGATCGTGAAGTTGAAATGGCTATTGAAGCTGCACTTTTGGCACATGAAAGCTGGAGTAATCTTTCGTGGACCGTACGTGCTTCAGTAATGCTGAAGGCAGCCGAACTGATTTCGGGTAAATACCGGCAGTTGCTTAACGCTGCCACCATGCTCGGACAGAGTAAAAATATATTCCAGTCGGAAATTGACGTTGTTTGCGAAACCACTGATTTCCTGAAATATAACACCTATTTTGCTTCCCGGATATACGAAATGCAGCCGCAGTCAGCATTCAACCAGCTGAACCGGATGGAGTTTCGCCCGCTGGAAGGATTTGTTTTTACGGTAAGCCCTTTCAATTTTACTTCAATAGCCTC
>DGQJ01000336.1:179-4728 GCA_002389705.1 Bacteroidales bacterium UBA4417 | reverse complement strand
CCGCAAAATGAACAGAAAGTGTGGAGCCGGGGCGTGGAGATATCCTCCCGTTCCGACTGGAAATATGCAGGCTTTAATGGTTATTTCCGCCTTGGGTACAACTATACTCCATCCACATATGTAGAAGCAGCATCAGGACAATCCGAAATCATTGATAAACAGCTGGTATATATTCCTTTGCACAAAATACAGGAGACATTTTACATGGCGCGAAATGCCTGTTACAGCCTCTTTTCCTTTTCAATGACCGGGAAACGGTACGTACAAAGCGATAATTCAACCTCTTTACCCGCCTACCTGCTGTTCGATGTGTATGCCGGCACCACCATTAAAAGCAAGAAAACAAGTTTTCGCCTGCAGGCAGAAGTACATAATGTGCTCAATACTGATTATCAGTCGATACAGTATTACCCCCAGCAAGGCCGGTCATTTACAATAAGCCTGTTAATCACTAAATAAACCATAAATTAATATCAATGAAAACACTTAAAAAAGCATTTCTTTACCTGGCTATTGCCATTTCTGCAGCATTTACAGCCTGCAACAAGGATGATGATAACTCCGCTGAGGGCGCATTTAGCAACGGCATTTTTATTGTTAACGAAGGTCAGTATTCCGGCGGAACCGGCACGATAACCTATTTTAACCCGGATAGTAACCTGGTAAAACAGAATATTTTTGAACTTGTAAATGGTCGGCCGTTGGGTAATATTGCCCAGAGCATGACCATTTTTAATGGAAAAGCATACATTGTTGTAAATAATGCTCAGAAAGTTGAAGTGGCTGAAGCAGCTACCTTTAAATCGACGGGAACTATATTTGGACTGGTAAATCCTGCACAGTTTATGGGAATTAACGATAAAGTCGGATATGTTTCAGACTGGGATGGCAATGTTAAAGTTATTGATCTGTTGACAAATACAGTTACCAAAACCATAAAAGTAGGAACCGGACCTGATATGATGGTGAAAAATTCAAAATACGTTTTTGTTGCAAATGCAGGTGGATTTGGCATCGACAGCACTGTATCTGTCATAGATTATGATGCAAACCAGGTGGTGAAAACCATAAAAGTGGGGGATGGACCTGCCGGAATGGTGATGGATGGCAAAGGGAAAATATGGGTTGTTTGTAAAGGAAAAGGTTTTAGCGGCTGGCCTGCAGCAGGCGATACTCCCGGTAAAATTATGCGGATTGATCCCGCCACACAGGCTGTTGACTATACCTATTCATTCAGTTCGACCGGTGATCATCCGGAGAAACTGGTGATCGATAAAACCGGTACAATTTTGTATTTCCTTTTTAACAACGGGATATATAGTTTCAATACAGCTGCAGCAAGCCCGGTTCCACAGAAATTAGTATCCAGGTATTTTTACAGCCTGGGTTACGAAAATAAAACCGGCTATTTATATGCCTCTGATCCGAAAAATTACACAAATGCAGGCATTGTTCTAAGAATGAAAGCTTCTGATGGATCGGTTGTAGATTCCGTACAGGCAGGTATCGTTCCGCGCTGGTTTACTTTTACTGAATAAAGAATACTTTTCCTGGTAAGGAGGCAGTGTCCCTGGGTTGTACATACGAAAGTATAAGCCTGGTCAGCATATATCCCTGGAGACTACTCCTTATTTCGATTGAAAATTGTGAGGCGGTATATTAAAACATGTAGTTATACTTGTTGTATATCGTTCTCACAATTTTTTATGCTGTTTGTTATAAGTGAGGTTTTAAAGGTCATTTTTGTTAAGTGCAAATTTTATAAACGTACAGGAATATTTAACTGAAGCAAAATTTTTATATATTTGTTAAAAGCTGTGAACAGTATGATCTTGAAAAATGTCAGGATTTGGAAACTTAAATAATTGCAGCCTGAACTTTACTTCGGCCGCCGGGTTCACTATTCCATCAACGCTTCATATTTAATTAACTAATAAGGTGTAATATGAAAAAGATAATGCTCTTTATGGGAATATTACTGGGGATACTGGTACTTGAACCATCGAAAGTATCTGCACAGCAGGTGCTGGATTCAACGCGGTTAGTGAAAGTTAATATGAACGATGGTGCTGAATTTATTGGAAATATTATTTCCGAAAATGATACCAGCATGCAGTTCCTAACCGGCAAATATGGACAGTTAGGTATCCTGAAAAAAGATATTACAAAGGTTACCGAAATAGCCTGTAGTTCCGTGGTTAAAGGAAAAATATGGGGCGAGAATCCACAGTCGGCCAGGTACCTGTTTATGCCTAACGGTTATGGGCTGAAAAAAGGGGAGGGATATTACCAGAATATCTGGGTGCTTTTTAACCAGGTGAGCGTGGGTGTAACCGATTACTTTTCCGTGGGGGCAGGAACTGTTCCAACTTTTCTGTTTGGAAGTGGCCTTATGCCGGTTTGGGTGGTACCGAAGTTTTCCATCCCTGTTGTAAAAGATAAATTTAATGTGGGAGTTGGTGCATTTACAGGAACTGTGATAGGGGAGTCGAATTCAGGTTTTGGAATTTTGTATGGCCTGGCCACCGTTGGCGACAGGAACAGCAATCTGACGTTTGGTTTAGGCTATGGTTATGCCGCGGGTAGTTTTGCAAAAAGCCCGATGATCAGCCTGGCAGGGATGGTACGTGTTAGTCCCAGGGGATATTTACTCACCGAAAACTATTATATAAAGGTTGATACCGAATCACTAACGTTGATATCTATGGGTGGACGATCCATACTGGGCAAAGCCGGGCTCGATTATGGTTTGGTGCTGCCGTTGTCGGGCGAAATGGATACTTTTTTTGCTATTCCCTGGTTAGGTATTACCCTGCCTTTCGGGAAAAATTACCACCAATCAACTGGTGCACCGGTTAAAAAATAAGAGGTTATCCGTGTTATTTATGATACAATTGCCAGATTTAAACCAGTTGCTCGACGAATGCCGTTTCGGAGCTACCCGTAGCAGCGGCAGCGGCGGTCAGAATGTAAATAAAGTTTCGACCAAGGTAATACTGCTGTTCGATGTATTTGCATCTAAAGCATTGAACGAGGATCAGAAAGAGGTCTTTTTATCTTCACTGAGTTCCCGTATATCTAAAGCCGGTATATTCCGGATCAGTTCAGGCAGGGAGCGAACCCAACTGGCCAACAGGAAACTGATTATCGAAAAATTTGTCAGCCTGGTTACAAAAGCATTTGCTACTGAAGAAGATCGAATTGCAACCACTCCAACGGCAGGTTCTAAACGCGAACGCATTGCCAGGAAAAAGGTGCACGCGGTAAAAAAGATAAACCGTCAGCGCTGGGATGGTATCGATGATGATTAGCGCAGCATTATGATCCGGTTTATAACTTCATTCCTTACTGCCTTACATAATGAGGCATTTCCATTGGTATCTCCAGCGAAAGCTCGATCAGCCCTGCGAACTTGTCCTCTTTAAACCATGGCGATTGATAAATCATCTTCCTGATTCCGTTTTTTTCGATGGTATATGCATGCTTTGTTTGCGTGTCGAGCAATTCCCTGAGTTTTACAGCTGAAGCTCCGTGGTGATACAGGAACAGGTTTGTTCCGATAATGCCAGCTCCGCCATATTTCTGGAACGTGCTGATTGACCGGTCATTCATGTATAATATTATGCCTTCGGTATCGCAAACCGTTATTGCGAAGGGCAGTTCTTTAAGCATATCCGGAAGCTGAGGCAGGAAATCGTTGATGTTCATCATTGTAATGTTATCAAATTTTGTGGCAAAAATAACAATAAACTCTTGTGTATCTAAATAAAGTTGTATATTTGCACCCTCGAAACGGCCCCGTAGCTCAACTGAATAGAGTATCTGACTACGGATCAGAAGGTTCCAGGTTTGAATCCTGGCGGGGTCACTGAAAATCAAAGAGTTACAAGTTGCTTGTAGCTCTTTTTTCATTTATGCGACCAAAAATGCGACCATAAAGCCCAAGCCCAAAGGAAAACAGGCAACAATCAAAAGAAAATAAATAGCAGATATTGAATATGTTACACTTTGATAGGGTGTAAACTAAAAAAGAAAAAGCCTGCTCTCCGAAGATTGCAGGCTTTTTGCTTTTTAGCAGGTGACTTGCTTATTTTACATTCTTAGTAAGATCTGCTCCGGCTTTAAAGCTGATCACTTTCTTTTTAGGAATAGATCCATCAGCTTTAGGGTTCGAGGTAGTGTAATCAGTCGTGTTGAAGTAAGCGGCAACCATATCGCCAACCCATTCAACAGGTGCAATTACGCTGGCTGCACTTTCCGACCTCAAAGCAACAGCCGGGTAGTTGATTGCTTTGTTCTTGATACAGTTAACCAGGATAATCGAAACTGGTTCATCAAGCTCAGCCTGATTGATTGTGTTAGGTTCCCAGATAAAGCTAACTACCTGGTCATCTTCACAAGTCAATTCAACGTTGCGGACATTGCTGCCGGCATTGTCACAGAACTGAACTTTGGTGTAATCAATTTCGTTCGTGCCTTCAGCAAAGATGTTTTTAACGTTCAAGCTAACGATCTTGTTGAAAGGGGACATGTTTTTGAGCGTATTGGA
>DGQJ01000336.1:0-132 GCA_002389705.1 Bacteroidales bacterium UBA4417 | reverse complement strand
CTCGTAGTGTTTCGAGAAAACTGCAGTTCCGAATTTCTTACGGGTCCTGCCAGTGATTGGATTTTGTACGATAGCCATCGTGCGAGGGTATTAAGGTTATTATTTTGTGAAAAGCGGCCTTGATACGGACTT
>DGQJ01000402.1 GCA_002389705.1 Bacteroidales bacterium UBA4417 | reverse complement strand
CACTTTTGAGCGTTCGCCAACCACCGAAACACCGCTGAGTTCAGCCGTATTTGCAGTAAGTTTCAGATCGCCCATTTCGTTTTGCATCGCCTTGCTGCTGATTACAATCTTGTCGGTTTGCAGGTTCTGAAAGCCCAGGAACGAAATTTTGAGGTAGTAAGCTCCGGCGGATATTTTTTCGAGTTTAAATTTTCCATCGGGATTCGAAATGGCACCTGTAACCAGCGATGAGTCGGAGGTACGGAACAAAGCTACACTTACGTATTCCATAGGCTGGTTGCTCGAAGCATCAACAATACGTCCGCTGATGCTGCCTCCCTTGGGATCGGGAACCATATTCCCGGCCTTGATGTGTTGTATCATCAGCAGTTGAAATGCTGAGGCTAATAAAAGGGCTAGTAGGGTCTTTTTCATGGATTTTTCAAGATTGATTTATTTGATGGAAACCGCCAGGACGTCTCCTGCTTTTTCCATTTGCGTGAAAAATTGATTTGCAGTTTATGACGACAAAATTGAAAATGAAGTTACAAACGGAAGAATTAAAATCGGTGAACGCCGGTTTTGGGAGGGTGAATCCGCATACATTGCAATTGAATGAAATGCAGCTGTTCACGATCTGATCATCTGCATAATCGGAGTAATTTTAAATCACATTCCTTTTAAAATGTCGTCATTCCTGATTGCGCTTTTGCCGGGTCGGATTTAGATGCAGAATGATTCTGCGGGATTACATTCCGCAGATTTACAATAAGTTAATGTTGTATCCGCCATGTACAGCAGGGTTAATCCAACTCATAATTCTGAGCGTTGTGAAGGGCTCTGTAACGCCTGTTTTTTTGGCAGCCTGATTCAATCACTGTATTCGGGGATTCAACTGGGATTATCAGCCATTAACCGTAATTTAATGGTTACTGCATGGTTCAGCAGATATTTTTGCAGCCATTAAGATTGGTACATAAACATCATTCGGAACCTGATCAGATTCGGAATACAACAATATAAAACAAGGAGGATCTGTTACCGAAGGTTAATGAAAAGCCGAATTCGAAAAGGTATAACAGCATACGAAAATGAATTAAATTGGCAGTTCGAAAAATATTGGCAATGAAATTTAAGGAACTTGATAAAGTTAACGCCGAACCGGCTTTCCGTGAGAGCCAGGCTAAGCACCTGAAGAACATTCTGATGTTGTTAACCCTGGGTGGGGCTGCAATTGTGCTGGTATGGCAGTTGTTCGACAGGTTTTATTTTGGGAGCAACATTCCCCGGTTATTCTGGCTGCGAATATCCATTGTTGTGTTGTATGCCTTTAACCTGCTAGGAGCCATCTTGCGTAAGAGCAATCTGGCATACAAACAGCATCTCACTGCCGGGTTCTATTTTGGCGCAACATTCTGCATGCTGCTGGCCATGTTCACCGGGGCAAGCCAGAGCCCATACTGGTTCGGGCTGTTTTTTATCCTGATCGGATGGTTTGTGCTGGTGCCTTTCAACTACAGGGAACTTATTATCCACAGCCTGGTATTTTTTATCATGTTTATGGCTGGATTGGTTGCTCAGAAGGAATTCCAACTCATTGACTATGAAATCGCAAAAATTGTTTTCCTTTATTCAGCAACTTTATTTATTGGTTCTTATGCAGCCATCAGCCGCAACAGGGCCGAAGCAGAAAGCTACCTGTCGAACCGGGCTTTAAAAGAAAAGAATAAGCAATTAAAGAAATTTTTGCTTGTTCTGGAGCAGGCACCGGGATCGGTATTTATCATGGATAACAAAATGAATTTTGAATACCTCAATCCGATGTTTACCAAACTTTCAGGGTATACCAACGAAGATTTACTCCATAAAAATATCAATGAAACCATCTACAAAGGTAAAATGCCCGAATCGCGTGCAGGTGTTGGCCAGGCACTTGCAAATGGTGAAAAATGGCAGGGCGAATTGCTTACCTATCAAAAAACAGGAAAAAGCTATTGGGCAAACACCATTGCTGCTCCATATAAAGATGAATCAGGAAATGTTGAAGGGTATGTAGTAATACAACAGGATATTACCGAGCGTAAAAACATGGAACTTGCGCTCAGAGAAAGCGAACAATTGTACCGTACCCTGATCGAAAAATCACTGAATGGTGTCGCATTAACTGTTAACCGGAGGTTTTCGCTTGTTAACCAGGCTTTATGCAATATTGTAGGATATACTATGGTTGAGTTACTGGCAATGGATCCTACCGAACTGCTGGCGCCCGATGACAGGGATCGGGTGTTGGCGATACACGACAAGCGCATGTCAGGGGAAGTGAATACGTTGAGTTACACAGCGAAATTTGTCCATAAAACGGGCAAGCTGATTACGGTGGAGATGAATTCCACCACNNGCATGCACTAAAAAATGCCTTGGAGCTGAGTGTTCAGAAATACCATGACCTGGCCGATCTGCTGCCGCAAACCGTGTATGAACTGGATATGCAAGGCAAGATCGTGTTTATGAACCAGGCCGGGATTAATGCTTTTGGGAAAGTTTTACCTTCACAGGATCTGTTCGCCCTCGATTTTATTGCTCCTGAAGACCAACAGCGATTGATCCAAAATATCCAGGCCAGCTACCAGGGTAAAAAACCTGACTCAGGAAGCGAGTACATAGCCTTAAGAGCCGATGGAAGCCGGTATCCGATCATGGTTTACAGCTCTCCCGTTTTTACCAACGGTGTTCAAACCGGAACCCGCGGAATTATTGTCGATATTTCGGAACGCAAAGCCATTGAAAATGCTCTGCGCCAGAGTGAATCGAAATACAAAACGCTGGTCGAAAATTCAAAGGACGGCATCCTTATCATCAGGGAAGATAAAGTACTTTTTGCCAATAAAACCGTTGCGAAGTTACTGGATTACAACATCGAAGAGTTTTATCAGATGCCTTCCATCAACTTACTTCATCCGGACGACAGGCATAAGGCCGCCAGGATTGCTGAAAAACGCAGAAGCCAGGATTTTTCGACAATAAACGAAGAGTTCCGTATGGTTACCCGTAACGGTGAAGTAAAAGATTGTGAAACTTCTTCTACCTTGATTGAATTCGATGGGCAATGGGCGAGTTTCTTTACCATTCAGGATATTACCGGAAGCAAGCGCATGCAGCTTGATCTGAAGGAAAATGAGGAGAAATACCGACAGTTGTTTGCAGCCGAGTCGGATGCCATTTTTATGATTGATGCCGATACCGGCGAAATATTAGATGCAAATCCTGCTACTTCTCTGATCTATGGTTATTCGCATGATGAACTGCTTTTGATGAAAAATACGGATGTTTCGGCTGAACCTGAAAAGACAAGTGAAGCTACGCAAAACCATCTGAACCGGGTGCCGATCAGGTATCACAAAAAGAAAGACGGAACCGTATTCCCGGTTGAGTTAAGTGCAGGATTTACCAGGATGGGCAACAGGAATATCCAAATTGTAACTTCCCGCGATATAACCGATCGCATTCAAAACCAGGAAGCTTTAAGCAAGAGTGAACAAAAGTACCGGGAGCTTACCGAAATGTTACCACAGGCTATTTATGAACTCGACGCGCAGGGAAATCCGAAATACATGAACAAAGCAGGATTAAAAATATTCGGAATTGAAAACGGCAGCGGGGATAAAAAAGCCTTTGATTTTTTTGTACCCGAAGATATGCAACGCATGAAACAAGCTTTAAAGATGGAAGCTGACCGGATGGTTTCTGACGAGGGCATACTGGAACCAGTTCCTTCCGACCCGATGGAGTTTACGGCCCAACGACCCGATGGCAGCAGATTCCCGGTGCTGATCTACGGAACTTCCATCATTGAAAATGGCGAAGTAAAAGGCTCGCGGGGGATGATCATTGATATTTCGGAACGCAAGGCGATGGAAAATGCGCTGCGCGAAAGTGAATCGAAATACAAAACACTGATTGAAAATTCGCAGGACGGCATATTTGCCATCATAGGGGATAAAGTGCATTTTGTAAACAATACCTTATGCCGGATGCTCGGCTATAGCGCTGACGAATTATACAATATGCCGGCCATTAACATGGTAGTGCCCGAAGATCGTGAAAAAGGACTAGAAATCAGCCAGAGGCGATTACAAGGTGACTGGTCAACTGTAAACGGCATTTTCCGTTTCCAGGCAAAAGATGGAATCATCAGGGAATGCGATACTTATTCATCGGTTTTGGAACTTAACGGCCAGATTGTTAGCTACATCACCGTTCACGACCTCACTGAAACCCGCCGTATGCAGGATCAGCTGAAGCTAAGCGAGGAAAAATACAGAAACCTGATTGAGAATGCCACTGATGGTATTGTTATCGTGCAGGATGGGTTATTGAAATTCGCCAATCAAACGATGTGCGATATCATGAAATACAATCTCGAAGAGTTAATAGACAAGCCATTCCTTGATTATATTGATGAAGCTGATCATGATTCACTGAGTGATTTTCAAAACCGGCGCATGACTTGCGAACAGTTCAGTAACATTTTAAGAAGTCATTTTATCAGGAAAGATGGAAAAATGATAACTGTAGAACTGAATGCACGCACATCAAATTACAAGGGCCGTCCTGCCGGATTTATTGTGATACGCGATATTACTGATCGATTGAATATTGAAAATGAATTACAAACAGCTAAGCACAACCTCGAAATGCTGAACCGTGACCTCGAACGGCGTGTAATAGAAAGCTCCGAAAGCCTTACCGAAGCGCGCACACAACTTATTAATCTGCAAAAGGAGAATCTGCAGTCGCAGTTTGATGTACTCAAGCAACAGGTTAATCCTCATTTCCTGTTCAACAGCCTCAACGTGCTTACTTCACTCATAAAGCTGGAGCCCGACCTGGCAGAGAAATTTTCCGAACACCTTTCGAAGGTTTACAGGTATGTTTTAGAAAATAAAGATAATGAACTGGTCGATCTGAATACCGAGCTGGTATTCCTCGATGCCTATATTTTCCTGCTCAATATCCGCTTTGTGAACAAACTCCATGTTAATATCAATATTCCTGACTCGAAACGGAGCTACCAGGTTATTCCGCTGGCCATGCAATTGCTGATTGAAAATGCCATCAAGCACAATATCATGTCAAAATCAAATCCCCTTCAGATTGATATTTTTATTGATAATAAGAATTTTCTTAACATTATAAATAACCTGCAGGAACGCCCGTCGCAAATTGTTTCGACTGGGGTTGGCCTGAAAAATATTCAAAACAGGTACCTGTTGCTGAATAATACCGAACCTGTTTTCGAAAAAACCAAAACCCATTTTATTGCAAAAGTACCCCTTGTAAAAATTGATTAATACCACTGAAAATGAGAATGGTAATTATAGAAGACGAAGAATTTGCCGCCCGCAGGCTTGAAAATATGATACGGGAATACGACCCGACCATTGTGGTTTCGGCAAAGTTAGAATCGGTATCGGAATCGATAACCTGGTTCAAAGCAAACGAGGAGCCTGACCTGATATTTCTCGACATACACCTGGAAGACGACCTGAGTTTCGCCATTTTTAAGGAAGTACCCATTTGTTGCTCCATAGTGTTTACAACAGCCACCGATGAGTTGGCGGCCCGCGCATTCCACCTGAAAGGAATTGATTACCTGCTTAAACCTATCATTCAGAATGATTTATTTAAAATGCTTGATAAGTATAAAGATCAGCCAAAAGCGCTTTGCCCCGTGAATCCTGATATTTTTAACGAAATAATCAATCCCGTCAAACCATGAAGACCATTATTATCGAAGACGAAGAATTTGCTGCACGCCGCCTCGAAAACATGATCAGCGAATGCGACAGCTCCATTGAAATTGTGGCAAAACTACAATCTGTCAGGGAATCGGTGGCCTGGCTGAAATCGAACCCGCATCCCGAACTTATTTTCCTCGATATTCAACTGGATGATGACCTGAGTTTCTCCATCTTCGACCAGGTGGCTGTGCAGTCGCAGATTATTTTTACAACCGCTTTCGATGAATATGCCATCAAGGCCTTTAAACTGAAAAGCATTGATTATTTGCTCAAGCCTATCATAAAAGAAGAATTATGCAATGCCATAAAAAAATACAGGGAACTGGTGGCT
>DGQJ01000032.1 GCA_002389705.1 Bacteroidales bacterium UBA4417 | reverse complement strand
AAAACAATAACGGCCAAAGAATTTTAAACAAGCAAAGTTACAATGTTTAGCATAAGTCCGGGAAGCTGAAATCCAAAACTACGAATTATACAATTGATATGCGTGTTCCGCCGTTATCAACGCCCAGTAAACCTGCCGATGTAATGATGGCATCGCGGCTGGTATGTTTCACAAAGTGAATGGCTGCGCGGATTTTCGGCGCCATGCTTCCTTCTGCAAAATGACCTTCGGCAAGGTATTGTTTTGCCTGGCGTACGCTCATGCGGTCAATTGTCTTTTCCTGTGGTGTGTTGAAATTAATACAAACTTTGGGCACATCGGTAAGGATAAAAAGTTTGTCGGCATTTACATTGCCTGCCAGCAAAGCCGAAGCCAGGTCTTTATCAATCACCGCATCAATTCCCTGGAGTTTGTTTTCGGCAACATAAAAAGCCGGTATACCGCCGCCACCCACGGCAATTACAATCTGCCCGTCGCGGGCAATGCGCTCAATGGAACGTTGGTTGCTGATTACAAGCGGTTTTGGCGAAGCCACTACTTTACGCCATCCGCGTCCGCGTGGGTCTTCTTTAAAAATACTACCGTTTTCGGCTGCCATACGATCGGCATCTTCTTTTGTGTAATATGGACCAATGGGTTTGGTTGGGTTTTCGAAAGCGGGATCATCGCGATCAACCAGCACCTGGGTAATAATGGTGATAACGTCACGATCGAGATCGTGTTCGCGCAATACGTTACGAAGCTGTTGCTCGAGGATGTAACCGATAAATCCCTGCGAATAAGCCACACAGATATCGAGTGGCATTTCGGGAAGTTTGTACACCTGGTTACCGGCTGCATTCGACAGCAGAATGTTGCCAACCTGTGGACCGTTTCCGTGAGTTAATACTACATTATATCCCCTGTCGATAAGCGTTAAAAGCCGTTCACAGGTATCGAAGGCATTTTTTTCCTGTTCCTCAATGGTGCCAACCTGGTCGCCACGGAGAAGTGCATTTCCGCCAAATGCTACTACTGCTAATTTTTTCATGTACACTTGAGTTGATATTAATTGGTTGTGTTTTTAATCCAGATGTTTGTTATCAGCCATAATTCTGAAAGAGATATAGTATACAACTCTGAAGCTAAAAACCCTTAATGCGTTTTTAAAAGAAGCGGCAAAATTACTAACTTAAACTTGCTGTGCAAGTTTTTTGAAAAATATATCGTATGTATTTATGTGTTGATATTTAGCAACTTACAAACACAATTACAGCTTCTGATGCTCCCGGGTACTTTGTAAAACCAGCATTGAACTTTTAACGTACTTTTACGGTTGATTTAATACAAGTATGAAAACTACAAAAACAGGAGCTTATACCCTGGCAATGATTGCTATCTTATTCTGGTCGACCATGGGTTCGGCTTTTAAACTCACCCTGGCATTTACCAGTCCTGCCATGCTTCTGTTAATTGCATCAGCAACTGCCTTTACGTTCCTGGGATTACAAATTAAATTCTCGGGGCATTCGTTTGGCCTGTCCCGGCTCAGCCGGAAGGAATGGCTTGGCTCGGCAACCATGGGTATGTTTAATCCCCTGCTGTATTACCTGGTTTTATTCGAAGCTTACAGCCGCATCCCGGCCCAGGAAGGTGTGGCACTGAATTATATCTGGCCGCTGATGCTGGTGATTTTTTCAGCCATATTCCTGAAACAACATATCAGTTTACTGAGTTTTATTGCCATTTTGGTTAGTTTTACAGGCACCGTAATTATTGCAACCCATGGCAACCTGGGCGATGTGCATTTCAGCGATCCGGTTGGCGTTGCACTGGCGCTTGGCAGTGCACTGTTCTGGGCTTCGTTCTGGATCCTGAATATGAAGGATAACCGCGAAGCAGTACCCAAAATGTTCCTGAATTTTGCCTTCGGATTTATTTATATCCTTGTATATTGCCTTATCACCGGCAAACTCAGCTTGCCGCCCTGGCAAGGACTGGCGGGCGGAATTTATATCGGTATTTTCGAAATGGGGCTTACCTTCGTGCTTTGGCTCAAAGCACTCGATCGCTCACCCAATACGGCCCGCGTTTCGAACCTCGTGTTTATCTCCCCGTTTATTTCCTTGATCCTGGTTTCAATATTTGTAGGCGAAAAAATCCTGATCTCAACCATTACCGGGCTGGTGATTATAGTTTCGGGCATATTGCTACAGCAATACAGCCATTGGAGGGAGGAGAGAGGGGGTTGAGGGATGAGGGGATTGGTGGGATTGGTCATAATCCTGATTTTAGTTTACAAATTTTGTAAACCTATTTCAGTACTAGACACGCAGCAAGCAGAGAACTTTAACATTCAACCTTTATCCTTTTACTTTTAACCTTTAACCATTTAACCTTGAACCCTAAAACCATATCCGCTAAATTCCGTAATTTTGCAGCATGACATTAAAGAAGCGAATTGCATTTCATACCTTAGGTTGTAAACTTAATTTTTCCGAAACAAGTACCATTTCACGACAGTTTGGCGTCGAGGATTTCGAGATTGTTGATTTTGGTGAACAGGCCGATTTTTACGTAGTTCATACCTGCTCAGTAACAGCAGTGGCCGAAAAAAAATGCAAAACTGCCATAAAGCAGGCACACAAACGAAATCCCGAAGCCCAGGTGGCGGTTATTGGCTGTGCAGTGCAGGCCAACCCGGGCATGTTCAGCGCCATGGAAGGCGTAAGCTGGGTTTTCGGTAACCAGGATAAATTCAGGCTGGGCGAAGTAATTAAAGGCGAAAAAAACGAAACGCATGCCTACGGGCACCACGAATCGTATGTTTCGGAAATCAGCAAAACAAAGGAATTTTTCCCATCCTATTCCATGGGCGACCGCACA
>DGQJ01000104.1 GCA_002389705.1 Bacteroidales bacterium UBA4417 | reverse complement strand
GACATCTCTATCCTTTACATTGAAGCCTACAACGATCCGGCGCTTGCCATCTTCGCGACTGATTTGTGCAGGTCCGTCCTTATATTCCACTTTTGCTACCTGAGAAAGCGGAATTTGCACGCCGTTTTCAGCTGGAATAAACAGGTTACTGACGTCGTCGATAGAACTCCTGCTCACACTGTCGAGCCGTGCGACCAAATTAAACTTCCTTTCGTTCTCGAATACCACGCCGGCAGTTTCCCCCGCAAAAGCTGTGCTCACTGTATGGTTTATATCCTCGATATTCAGCCCATACGAGGCCAGCCTGGCCCTGTCGTAAGTAATGGTTATTTGAGGTAAACCCACTGTCTGCTCAATTTGTGGCTCGGTGGCACCTTCCACTGTCTGCACTATTTTGGCAACTTCCGGTGCCAGTTTCGCAAGGGTGTCAATGTTCTCGCCAAATATTTTAACCGCTACGTCTTGGCGCACCCCGGTCATTAGCTCGTTGAAGCGCATTTGTATCGGTTGGGAAACTTCGAAGAACACTCCGGGAATCATTTCAAGTTTCTCCATCATCTCAGCGCTCAAATCCTCATAAGATTTACCACTATCCTTCCACTCCTTTTTGGGCTTTAAGGTAACGATCAGGTCAGTTGCTTCGGGTGGCATTGGGTCTGTAGGGACTTCGGCACTACCAGTTTTACCCACCACTGTGCTCACTTCCGGAAAAGATCTCAGAATACGGCTTGCCTGCATTGAAGTTTCAATGCTTTGAGAAAGAGAAGTACCCTGTGGTAATATACAGTGCACCGCAAAATCGCCCTCCTGTAGTTGTGGGATAAATTCACCTCCCATTCTTGAAAATAAAAACAGCGAAACAGCCAGTAATGCAATTGCTCCACCCACTACTGCATATTTAAACGCAATCGCCTTTTGCAGCAGTGGGATATAGACGCTATTGATCCCGGACATCATCCTGTCCGCGAAAGTCTTTTTTGCACTGATATTTTTAGATAGAAATAAGGCAGACATCATTGGTATATAAGTAAGGGAGAGAATTAACGCTCCTATAATTGCAAAAGACACTGTTTCTGCCATTGGACGGAACATTTTACCTTCAATCCCCTGAAGTGAAAGAATAGGGAGATATACAATGATGATAATTATCTGACCAAATGCCGCTGAACTCATCATCTTTTTTGCACTTGACTGCACAGCGTGATCCATCGTATGTTGAGATAACTTCTGGGAACGGTGATGGACTGCCAAGAAGTGCAGGGTAGCTTCAACAATAATTACGGCACCATCTACAATAAGCCCAAAGTCAATTGCCCCTAGACTCATCAAATTTGCACTAACGCCAAAGACGTTCATCATGCCGAGTGCAAAAAGTAGTGACAGCGGTATTGCCGAAGCAACAATAAGCCCTGCCCGTAAATTCCCGAGAAACAGAACCAAAACAAGAACGACAATCAGTGCTCCTTCGACCAAATTTGTTTCTACGGTGCGTATAGCACGATCCACTAAATTTGTTCGATCCAGAAAAGGCTCCACGATAATATCAGGCGGCAGTGATTTTTGTATAGTGACCATCTTTTCTTTGACCCGGTTTACCACTTCCGCTGAGTTTTCTCCTTTCAGCATCATAACAATACCACCTACCGCTTCTTTATCGCCATTATATGTTAAGGCACCATATCTTACCGCACTGCCGATTCGGGTTTCCGCCACATCTCTTATAAGTATCGGAATGCCGTTAACTGTTTTTATTACGGTGTTGGATATATCCTCTAATGAAGAGATCAGACCGATACCGCGAATAAAATATGCATTCGGTTTTTTATCGATATAAGCGCCTCCAGTATTTTCATTATTTTTCTCCAGCGCTGTAAAAATTTCAGAAATGGTAACATTCATTGCTTTAAGCCTATAGGGATTAATCGCGACTTCATACTGCTTAAGTTTCCCGCCGAAACTGTTAATTTCAGCTACTCCGGGTGTCCCGTAAAGTTGCCTTGCCACGACCCAATCCTGCATGGTACGCAGATCCGTAGCGGAGTATTTATCTTCTGACCCTTTTTTAGGGTGAATAACATATTGATAGATTTCTCCCAAGCCGGTAGAAACCGGGGACATTTCGGGGGTGCCAATACCCTGTGGAATATTTTCTTCGGCCTCTTTCAGTTTTTCAGTGATGAGTTGGCGTGCAAAGTAAATATCCACGCTTTCGTCGAAAACGACCGTCACTACGGACAAGCCAAATCTTGAAATTGACCTCATTTCGGTAATTCCGGGAATGTTGGCGAGGCTCTGTTCAATTGGATATGTTACCAACTGTTCTGTTTCCTGTGCGGCTAATGTGGGTGTACTGGTAATGATCTGAACCTGATTATTGGTGATATCTGGCACAGCATCTAGGGGAAGCTTAGTAGCGCTATACACGCCCCAAATGATTAGTGCGAAAGTCATGAGCCCAATAATGAGCTTATTCTTTACACTAAACTGTATAATTTTATATAGCATTTGTAAAAATTAAGGTTAATTGAAGGTAAAGCACATTCCGTATTGTTCACGAAAATGCGCGACTATTTAATAGCCGAGTGGTCTTCCGAAAAAATCCGAAGAAAAAGTAATTAACCTATTTTGGGAGGTTGCCAGATATCGGCAGGGTGGAGAATCTTGTGATCATATTTCCTATCAGGAAGAATATCTTTTATTACAACCTTGTGGTGCTCAGGAAGTAACGTATTAATCTGTAAAACTGATAAATTCATACCACAACAATTGCAAACGCAGAAAGGAGAACAAAGATCAGCGTGTTGATTCTGGCTTTGTTCGAGGTGAACATCCTGATTCTGACAAAATTTTTCGCTTAAACCCTTTGCCGCGTCGTTGCATGGCACCATAGTAAGCACCATAAAGAACAAGGATAAAGAGAAGGCCAAAAATTTCACGGTGCTAATTTAATAAAAATATATTTACTTCAATTTATGTCTTAGCTCATATTACTGCAATGATTCCTCAGG
>DGQJ01000141.1:10923-15005 GCA_002389705.1 Bacteroidales bacterium UBA4417 | reverse complement strand
TTCTGGTTTCTGGTTTCTGGTTCCAGATTTCTGGTTCCTGGTTCCTGATTCCTGGTTACTACAGCCAGAAACCGAGAACTTTTCAGAAATCAGAAACTTTGCAGTACTTATTTTTTCTTGATTCCCTGATAATCCGATTTTGCAAGATAATTTATAAAACCAGCTATTCGAGAGGAGAGGGACAAACAATCGCGGATTAAATCCTGGTAGTTTTCAGGGGTTATATGTCCTGCATCATAAATCCGATGAACCTGTGAACGTGTTTCCCCACACGATCCTTTTGCTATATAAAGAAATTGCAGAAATTCTTTTTTTCCATCTCTTTCAAATCCTTCGGCGATATTATCCATAACCGACCCACTTGAACCCAGAACTTGATTTCTAAGTGCGTAATCTTTTTCAAGAGAGCTGTTATTCGCTATCCAAATGACCTTTTTGCTCAATTCCCTGGCATCTTTCCAGATTTCCAGGTCTTCAAATTTTGTAATTGTCATGATGAAATAACAGTTTAGGGCTTTTTTTTCAAAGTTTTCACACCAACTTCCGGTTTCGTTTAATGTCTATTTCTTTATTTCTGGCATTGCATTTCACTTTGCCATAACCAGAAACTTTTGAGAAACGAGAAACAAGGAACTCAAATGTCTGGTTCCTGATTTCCGGCTTAACATTTCAAGTTGCCTCAACCAGAAACTTTTGAGGAATGAGAAACATGAAACTCATCAGATACCTTTGAATTTTCAGCCCGATTCAATAAAACCTCAACCCAACCTTTGCATTTATAAAATTGGTGAGCTGGTACTGGCTGGAAGCCTCTTGTTGTTTTTGCTCGTACTGCGTGAAGAAGCCCAACGAAACAGATAATTCTTTTTGAAAGGCAACCGGTATAAGTATGCCGGCCTGTGGATTTCCGAAAACCCGTGCCTGGTCCACGTCCCCATTCAACCTGAGCAATACACCGGCATCTGCTTTCAGGAAAAACCTCATCTTTCCAAGACCGGCTTCCTTAAAACTATACCCGCCTTCGAGATAAAAGGGCACGGCATTACTGCCGTTGTAAGCTTGTATGCCAACACCCACACCGCCTGATAATGACTGTGTGAAACTGTATCCTGCCAGTAGGCTTAAACCGGTAAACCCAATTTCGTTGGGTTGCACATTCCCCTGTAACCCGTAGCCAACCTGCAATTCAGTAAGCCCATACATGCCCCGGCTCTGTGGACGGCTTACCTGGGCAACAGCTTCGCCAGGAAAAACATAGGATAGAATTGTTAGTGCTAGTATACTGATAAGGGAATGAAACTTCATGCAGGAATGATATTAAGAGCGCTTTTTTAGAAAAATTTACATATTGGGCCTAATGCAAATATGTGGCTTTACCGATGATTGATTAATAGAAAAGTACCCCGATTTTTGTATTGATAAAACTATACCGCTGTTGGTCGGGTGCCCATTGGGTGTATAAACCCAGGCTAACTGAAAGCGAACTGCGAAATGAAACAGGAATTAAAAATCCGAAACTGGGATTTGCAAACACCTTAATATCAGTAGTATTGCCGCTCACCTGGTTAAGCATTCCGGCAGCGCCGGTAATGAAAGGCTTTATACTGCTTACACTAAACCGGTTCATATAAATCTGCCCTTCTGCATACAGCGGGACCATGGTTCCGCCGTTGTATGCTTCAACTCCGGCACCAATCCCCACACTGATCGCACGGCTGTAGCGGTAACCGATCAGGGTCGAAAACCCGGTGCGCCTGATTTCATAGTCCTGGTCGAGATACCTGGCTCCATAACCCATATTGAACTCGGTAAGACTAAATATGCGTTGCCCGAAAGGGGGATTATTCCTGAAAATAATCCTGTCCCATTTATTATAACTCGAACGCTGGGCCATGATTTCACCACCGCATGAAACCAGTATAACTGTTATAGTGAGAAATATAATGAAACGGAAATTTTTCATTTAACCTGTTTAACTGTAAAAATAGTAATTATAACAATCCGGAAGCATTTAGTGCCAGGCTTTACTTTGTTTTTGAAACACAACCTGTAACAGGAAGTTTTAGCTATTTCTTACGCAGCTGCAAACATCCGCGGAAGTCAACTTGCTAAAATATTGCAGCATCCAATTTATTATTACCCTTCCGTTTGAGACTATAAACAATTTGTTCCCCGTTTTGGGACAACTGTAATTCAATTGGGAAATAAGTTATTGATATACTTTTAAATCTCACTCCGGGAATCACAGCTTCGCCTGCTCAATCCCATTTTATGATCGAGAATTATATATACTTTACCGTTGCCAGCTAGTAATAGCAGCAAATTTAATAAAAGGGACCTTATATTTCCGATTATTTCAAAAGATTAGATCGTGGAACATTCGCTGTGCTCAATTCAGTTCATTTTCACATGAATAACCATCAAAGTGGAATACATAACAATTGCCTGCCTGTATTTTGTTCAATCATACCATCCATTTCGGATCCTGAGTATATAAAAATTAATACCGGCAACAACCAGGTTTCAGGCATGCAGGGGACAATGCCTCAACCTTTGTGCCATTTGGCATGTAACACCCATGTAGTGCAGTCAAAAACAGCATTCGCACCGCAATCCTGCAAGCCCGGGTATTAAATGGCTGTCTGGATTTTTTTTGCAAAAAACCACCTGGACTGAACGTCAACAACCTGCTGATACAGCTCACCGGTATCAGGATCAGTGTTGATGCAGCAAAAGACATAATCATATGTTTATAGCTTCATATAACAAAACATTGCTTATATTTGCAGAAGTACAGCCGGTTTATTGAACAACTTTTATGAAGGGTTGTTTATGAGAGAGTTTTCTGTATCAGAGTTTTACAGTTGAATCACCGAAGATTATTAAATGGATCGAAAACCAATCAAAAAAGTACTGATAGCCAACCGTGGCGAAATTGCAGTACGTATTATCCGCTCATGCCGTGAAATGGGCATACAGACAGTAGCCGTTTTTTCGGACGCCGACCGCACCGCAATGCATGTGCGTTATGCCAACGAAGCCTTTCACATAGGGGCCTCTCCATCATCGGAAAGCTACCTGAAAATTGATACCATTCTTGATGTTGCCAGGCGCTCAGGTTGCGATGCCATACATCCGGGTTATGGTTTCCTTTCGGAGAATGCAGAATTTTCGCGCCGCTGCCGGGAAGAAGGTATCATTTTTATCGGGCCCTCACCCGAAGCCATACTCGGGATGGGAGATAAAATTACAGCCCGCCGCACCATGATTAAAGCCGGTGTGCCGGTTGTCCCCGGAACCTCCCAGGCTGTTACCAGCGAGGAAGAGGCACTTGCTACCATTCGCGAAATCGGCTTACCGGTGATGATAAAAGCTTCGGCCGGAGGCGGTGGCAAAGGCATGCGCCTGGTAAAGGAGGAATCAAAAATACTGAGTTCCTTACGTGGCGCCCGTTCGGAGGCAAAAAGCGCCTTTGGCAACGATGCCGTTTATATCGAAAAATATATCTCATCCCCGCATCATATCGAATTCCAGGTGCTGGCCGATAGTTTTGGAAACACGGTTCATCTTTTTGAACGCGAGTGTTCCGTACAGCGTCGTCACCAAAAGGTGGTTGAAGAAACGCCTTCGCCCATCATGACCCTGGAAGTGCGTGCCCGCATGGGTGCCGATGCCGTTGCCGCTGCCAAGGCCGCAAACTACGAAGGCGCCGGAACCATCGAGTTTATAGTGGATGATGATCTTAATTATTATTTCCTCGAAATGAATACCCGTCTTCAGGTTGAACACCCCATAACCGAGCGCGTGGTGGGCGTCGACCTGGTGAAGGAACAAATACGCATTGCAGAAGGTAATCCCCTGCCCTTCGCACAGGAAGACCTGCACCAGAGCGGGCATGCTATTGAGTGCCGTATTTATGCCGAAGACACCGACAATAATTTTATGCCTAACCCGGGCACCATCACCCACATAACCGAGCCGCTGGGCTTTGGCGTGCGTTGCGACGGTTATGTTTACACCGGTTATACCATCCCGATTTATTACGACCCTATGATCAGCAAGCTGATTGTGTGGGGCAATAC
>DGQJ01000141.1:9972-10892 GCA_002389705.1 Bacteroidales bacterium UBA4417 | reverse complement strand
GCCTACGAGTGTGAGAACCTGGCGCTGATAGCAGCCTATGTTGAATACACCACCCAGCTTCGCGAAATTGAACAAACCATCACACCTGCATCGACCCGCCATGGCAGCGACTGGAAAGAATTCGGTCGCAGGCTGGCGGCCTGGAGGCTGTAATAAGTGTTGCTTCGCTTTGCTTCGTTTCACTCGCAATGACAACTCGCAATGACAGTGTTGCTTCGCTTTGCTTCGTTTCACTCGCAATGACAGCTCGCAATTTCTGTGTAGGGCGATGGGGCGAAAAGTGATTAGTGATGATCAATTGTTCATTCCTGCAGGCAAACCGGAGGTAGTAAACGATATAAAAACAAACTTCACTGGCAGCTTAAGTAAACAGAATTTATCCTGAACAATCCATAAAGTCTACCAACTAAATAAAAGAAAAACATATTTCTTATAAATGGCAGCTCCAGGCCAACAGGTTTATAAAACTTACAAAAGCCCGGGTAGAAAATCATATAAAAGCGTATGGAACTTGAACTGAATGTAGAAGGGCGTAAGGCCTTCCTGAAAGAAATCAGCCGCGAAGGCAACCAGATTACAATAGCCGTTGACGACGAAATTTTTACCGTTGACCTTGTAAAAGTAGGCCCGGCAGAGTTTTCGGTGCTACACAAAGGACGTTCGTATAACATAGAAGTTGTTCCCGGAAAAGAGCCCAAACATTACACGGTAAATACTTTTTATTTCACCCACGAAATAGAGGTGGTGGATGCCGAAACACGCTATATGCGTAGCCGCGACCAGGCATCAGGCGCGCATGCAAGTAACATCATCCGTTCGCCGATGCCCGGTAAAGTGGTAAAACTACTGGTAGCCGTTGGCGATAGCGTTGAAGTGGGTCAAACCGTGATCATTGTGTCGGCCATGAAAATGGAAAGTGA
>DGQJ01000141.1:0-9861 GCA_002389705.1 Bacteroidales bacterium UBA4417 | reverse complement strand
AAACTGGAAGAAAAAACACGCCTTGCCGAACTTGGTGGCGGGCAGGATCGCATTGACCGCCAGCACCAGGCAAACCGTAAAACTGCCCGCGAACGTCTTACCGACCTGCTTGATCCCGGCACTTTTGTGGAACTGGATAAATTTGTGGTTCACCGTTCGCGCGACTTTGGCATGGAGAAAAACCTGATCCTGGGCGACGGAGTAGTTACCGGCTATGGAAAAATTGATGGCAGGCTGATGTATGTTTTTGCCCAGGATTTTACGGTCTTCGGGGGCACCATGAGCCGCGCCAATGCCGATAAAATTGTTAAAATCATGGACCTGGCTGTTAAAATGGGTGCTCCGCTCATCGGGCTCAACGATTCGGGTGGCGCCCGCATACAGGAAGGTGTTGAAAGCCTCGCCGGGTATGCCGACATATTTTACCGCAACGTGATGAGTTCGGGCGTAGTGCCGCAAATATCAGCCATACTGGGGCCCTGTGCCGGCGGTGCGGTATATTCGCCTGCCATTACCGACTTTATCATCATGGTGGAAGGATCGAGCTACATGTTTGTTACAGGTCCCGATGTGATAAAAACTGTAACCCACGAAGAAGTTACCAAGGAAGAGCTGGGCGGATCGCTTACACACAATAGTAAAAGCGGCGTGGCACATTTTACGGCCAACGACGACGAACATGCCATGATGATGCTGCGCGAGCTGATGAGCTACCTGCCCTCGAACAACATGGAGGATGCTCCTTTTAAACCCACTACCGACGATATTAACCGAAGCGATAAAAAACTCGACACGCTGATCCCCGAAGACCCGAACAAGCCTTACGATATGAAGGAGATCATAAAGGAAGTGGTCGACAATCATAACTTTTTTGAAGTGCAACCGCTTTATGCCCAGAATATTATTGTAGGCTTTGCACGCTTGGGTGGCCGCAGCGTGGGTATTGTAGCCAACCAGCCACAGTCGCTGGCCGGTGTGCTCGATATCAATTCGTCAGTAAAAGCTGCACGTTTTGTACGTTTCTGCGATGCGTTCAATATCCCGCTGATCACGTTGGTCGACGTGCCAGGCTTCCTGCCGGGTACCAACCAGGAGTATGGCGGCATTATTAAACACGGCGCCAAATTGCTATATGCTTTCGCCGAAGCTACCGTTCCCAAAATCACACTGATCACCCGCAAAGCCTACGGAGGCGCTTACGATGTAATGAGCAGCAAACACATTGGCGCAGATATCAACTTTGCGTATCCTTCGGCAGAAATAGCCGTAATGGGAGCCGACGGTGCCGTAAGCATCATCCATCGCGACAAGCTTAGCGAAGAAGCACGGAAACAGGCAGTTGACGATTACCGCGAAACTTTTGCCAACCCCTATAAAGCCGCCGAACAAGGGTATATTGATGAAATTATTTACCCGCATCAAACCCGCTTTAAACTGATACAGGCGCTTGAAATGACGCAAAACAAACGCAAAACCAATCCGCCGAAAAAGCACGGAAATATTCCGCTTTAAAAGATTATTCCAGCTTCTTACCAGGATCAAATCGAACTACCCCGGCCATTTCCACGGGGTAGTTTTATTTTCCACGTATTGATGTTGCTATTCAACACAGATAAATCATGGGTGCAGAGGCGGCGCTTATTGTTAATTTTCTTAAAAAAGTCTTCTTTGCATTGTTTCCTCCAAACCTGCCGAGATATAAATGCTTCGTAATATTATATTTATCATACTGATATCCTTTCATTTACATTACAAAAATGAATGACTTTATGAACAGTGTGGCCGTTAATAACTTCCTGAAAATCCAACGATACAGTTTTGCCATCTTCCGGAGATGGATTACTTTTGATGCGTAAAGCAATAAAGATAATGTATTGAATACTTTATACTCTGGTTTATACTCGTAAATACACTCNNAAGATTTATCATCAAAACCTTTTAACGTGAAAGATAAATTCTATCCGACGCTTGTATTTTGCCTGAATAACACGAACGGCGTAAACAGTAATTGCGGTAATCAGAAAATTATAGCTAACCATAGGCAGATCAGGCTATTTGTAGTAGCCTTATTGATGATTTCACTTTTTATTTCAGGCCAATATGCATGGGCAGCAAATCGTTATTGTGTAGCAAGCGGCAACTGGAATTCGACCTCAATATGGTCGGCCACCTCAGGCGGTCCCTCAGGAGCCAGTGTGCCCGGCAATGCCGACAATGTCTTTATTGAAGGATCGCGAACTGTAACGCTAAATACCACTGGTTCCTGTGTAAACCTGAGCATCGCGGCATACTCTGTTTTCAATGTCGGAGGTTTTAATCTGAGTATACTGGGATCGACTACAATTTCAGGTACCATCAATTTTACAAGCACCAGCGGAAACAAGTCTTTTACAGGCGATGTGCTGGTAAATGCCGGCGGAATATGGGCCAATACCGCAAACGAAAGCATTACTTTTGGCGGAAGCCTTCTGAACAACGGTACTTTTACCACCTCCGGAACAACAGGCACTTATACCTTTACCGGCAGTGCAAAAACCTTCGGAGGCTCAAACGGGCTCATCATTCCCAGAATTACAATAAACGGATCTGTAACTAACACCGGAACGCTGACAGTTTCAACAGCATTGCAGGGGATCGGCTCGTTAACTAACGGAGCATCAGCAGTTATTAATATCGGCTCAACAACTGCGGCAATTTCATCGCTTATTGCCAATACAACTGTCAATACCGTGGTGTACAACAGGGCGGGTAGCCAAACCATAAAAGCTGTTAAATATAGTAACCTGACCTTATCAGGTTCGGGCACAAAGAATTTACCCACACGTACAAACAGTATTTCCGGAGACTTAATTTTGAGCGGTACTGTTTCCAGCACAGCAACTACAGGCATATCTCTTGGGGGATCAGTCATCATTGGCAGCGGAACCACATTTTCTTCCGGTAATTATACACATACGGTTGCAGGTAATCTGAGCAATAGCGGAACCTTCAATAACAACGGGGGAACCATAAACCTGGCAGGCAACCTGACCAACAGCGGAACTTTTAACCGCAATACAGGAAGGATTGTTTTTAATGGCTCAACAGCACAGTCCATCCTTGGAGCCAGCGCCATAACCTTTTACAACCTGACATTAAACAACAGCAACGGACTCTCTCTGAACAATTCAACAAATACTTCAGTTGCAGCAACTTTAACGCTCACTTCCGGGATACTGATAACCAACGCCAATACGCTGATCCTTACTTCAACCGGCAGTGTTGCACGTACATCGGGTTATGTATCCGGTAACCTGCAAAAGAATTTTACAACCGGCAATTCGGTTACCCGCACTTTCGAAACAGGTACTGCCAGTGGGTACTCCCCTGTAACCATTGTAATTACAAGGGTTACAACTGCCGGAAATTTAATTGTGAAAGCCACCGCCGGCGATCATCCTTCCATAGCTACTTCTACACTGAACCCGGCCAGGAGCCTGAACCGTTACTGGACCTTAACAAACAGCGGAATTGTTACTAATGCTGCCGGCTATAGGGCGACTTTTACTTTTATTCCGGCTGATGTAGATGCAGGCGCAAACACTGCAGCTTTTTCAGCCGGCAGGTATGCAGCCTCTGCATGGACATTACCCACCGTTGGCACCCGGACAGCTACTACCCTACAGGCAACCGTGCCCCTGGCAAGTACCTTCGGCGATTTTGCTATAGGCAATACAAAACCAACGGCTACATCAACCATACTTACTTCGTCAGCCGGCACAACCTGCCCGGGCTCTCCAATAACCCTCACCGCCACAGTAAGCAGCGGAGGCGCTGCAGTAGCCTCCGAAGGAACCGTGACTTTTAAAGAAGGTGCCACAACTCTTGGCACTTCGGCAGCATTAAATGCCGGCGGACAGGGAAGCATCGTGATCTCATCGTTAACCAGCGGAACACATTCCATTACCGCCGAATATAATGCTACTGCCAACTTTGCAGGAAGCACGAGCACTGCAATTAACCAGGTGATTACTACACAATGGATTGGCGGTACTACCGGCAACTGGGAAACAGCAACCAACTGGTGTGGCGGGGTACCCACGGCATCAACGGATGTGGTTATCCCGACGGGAACAACGGTACACATTACCTCGTCACCGGCATCGCCGGCAGTTTGCCATAACCTGCTGATCAACAGCGGGGCTGTGCTGACGATTGATGCCGCGAAAGCATTCAGCGTTACCGGCCTGCTTACCAACAACGCCACCCAAGGCATTGTGATAAAAAGCGATGCTACAGGCACCGGCTCATTGCTCGACAACGGCATAAGCGGTTCGGGTACTGCCCGGGTTGAGCGTTACCTCACCAAATACAACGTTGTTTCCGATGGCATGTACCATTTCCTCTCATCGCCGGTGAGCGGTCAGGCCATTTCGCCTACTTTCAGCAATCCGCCGGGAAATTTTACCGACGACTTTTATAAACTCGACGAACCAAGTTATACCTGGATCAGTTTCCGTAACCCTGGCAACGTAATTAATCCGGCATTCGAAACTACCTTAACACCTGGTCGCGGATATCTGGTGGCCTATAATGCCGATGTTACCAAATCCTTTACCGGAACGCTCAACACCGGCAACCTGAGTACTGGCGCAGGTTTACCGGCCATTACCTACACCAGCTCATTAGGCAGTTCAGCCGGCTGGAACCTGCTGGGCAATCCTTATCCTTCGGCCATCGACTGGGATAATGTAACGGCTTCGCAGTTTACCAACGTCGGTTCTGCCGTGTACGTATACGATAATGCAACGCAGACCTACAAATCGTACGTGGGCGGCATTGGTTCGCTTACCGGCGGTATTATACCTGCCATGCAGGGATTTATGCTGAAGGCAAACGCGGCATCACCTTCGTTCAGGCTCGAAAACCAGGACCGCGTTCACAGCGCGCAATCGTATTATAAAAACACGCAGGCAACCGAAAACGTATTGACCCTCAGCGTGAATGGCAACATCTATTCCGACCAAACCAGTATTCGTTTTATGGATGGCGCTACCACCGATTTTAACGAACAATGGGATGCCTATAAGCTGCTGGGCGGATCTGCAGCACCTAACCTTTATTCGAAAGCCGGCGATCTGCGCATGGCTGTGAACTCGCTGCCGATGTCGGAACTGTCGGGCAGTGTACCGGTAGGTTTGCTAACTACTGTTCCGGGCACGTATACCCTGAATGCCGAAGGCTTACAAAGCTTTACCCATGCCACCGGAATTACGCTGGAAGATAAGAAAACCGGCCTGTTACAGGAACTGAACAACAACCCGGCATATACTTTTACCGTTTCTGAAAATGATGAACCCGAAAGGTTTGTATTACATTTCCTGGATGTTACTGCGCTGCCTGAAGCCAGGGTTAAAAACACATTTGCAGTTACCAGGCAAAGCGGGAGCATTACCGTAATAACCCAGGCCGGAACGCTGGCTGATATTACCATCAGTAACATTGTCGGGCAGCCCCTGATGCACAGCCATACCCACGGTAACAGCCACACCGCTATGGATGTTTCGACGTTGCCCGATGGCATTTACATTGTGAGCCTCAGTAACAATTCTTTCAGGGAAAGTCAAAAAATTGTACTTGCCAGGTAACAGCCATATTTTTTTTTAAAGAAGACGGGCATTCTTTGGTGGGTTCTATTTCATCCGGGAAAGGGGTTCAAATAAACTGATCCGACGGTAAGATCCAATTCAAAACGAGACTTTTGGGAGTCTGTCTAAATTTAATAAAAATTGCTTTAAGGCACTGATTACCCGAATTACTTTCATATTGAGCGAAGTCTCCACATGTCTCGGGCAGGGAAATGCACTTGTTTAACTCAAAAATAAGTAATATTAGTTGATTTAGTTGGGCTTCGACTGCGTTCAGCCTGACAGATCAACAAACTGAAATCCACTAAAACTATTTGATTTTGAAATTCAGACAGTTTCTTAAATTATCAAATAAATCAATTAGTTGCGTATAAGCAGGAAGACGCCTGCCTGACAGCTTTAGCAGGCAGGGAAGTATCCTGAATTGAAGTTCAGGTTTTAGTTCATATGTTGGCTATCGTCCCTCGCTGTTTCTCCCCTTCTCCCATCTTTAAGTTCAATACAACAATTTTAATCAGACTCCAATTTTCAGCAGCCTTTTTGCATTATTACCGTTGATTTAATGTATTTTTAGCCTGATAATCAAATGATCCGCAAAAGCTGAAATAAACCGGAGTCAACAACAATAAGGCTTCCGCATCGCTAACAAAAAAAATCGTTAAAAGATCAGATAATTAAAAAAAAACCATATCTTTGCCTTCCTGCCACGTTTTTTGTAAAATAAAAACCCTACTATTCAATGAAAAAGCATTTTATAATATTCCGTTCTTTACTGCTTCTTGCTCTTGTATTTGCGCTTCAAAACGTAAGTTTTTCGCAGCCACCACCACCGCCTTCAACAAATCATGGCTCGCAAGGCAATGCACCTCCGGGTGGAGGAGAAGGAGCGCCGGTAGGCGACGGCTTGTTTTTTCTGGTAGCCATGGCAGGGTTATACGGCGGCAAAAAAATATACGACGCCCGTAAAGCAGTCGGGGAAACAGAGGCATAAGTAAACATTTTTTACAAACAACAACCAGGCTCGGGCAGCAGAATATGCTGCCTTTTAATTTTCTGAACTTTTAAAATCGCCTCGCCATTGCCTGGCACCGATACCAACCAGCAGCACTTCAACACTTATAAAATATGCCTTGTATGCAGTTGCAGCCCTGTTTCGCCAGTGTTCAACAATAATTATTCACAATAATTCACCGAATTTTAAACATCTTTTTTGCTGCTTTTTTCCTGATAACCTGTTGCTATTTATGGTTACCCGCTGCCAGAATGTTACTTTTGTTTGTGCCTGTGCTGCCAACATTGTATTTTTTGATGCCGGGCATCAGGTACAGTAGCTGAAACTGATCCCGAAGTACTGGCACTTTTGTCCGGTTGATTTAACGACCGGCCCTTTGATAACAGGACGCAGAAGTATGAAACGATTACTGCTTTTGATTATTTGTGTTTTACCCGTCTGTAGCAGGGTGCTTTCGCAGGACGCACCTACCCAAGCGCCGGTAAATCCCGACTTCACCCGGTTTATTCGCAACGCACAAAACCAACCTACACAATCCACAGGCAGCGATACTTTTGGCAACGGCGCCATGCCCCCGCCGGTACAGTTAAATTTCGATGAGTACCTCCGCAAAAACAAACTGAAATCAGGTAGTCTTCCGGCTGCTTACGATATGCGCATCAGCCCTTTCCTCACCCCGGTAAAAGGCCAAACCAACAATGCTTGCTGGGCTTTTGCCGCCATGGCCGCCGTTGAATCGCAATGGCTGAAACTGGGCCTGGGCACCACGGATCTTTCGGAAAACAACCTGAAATATTGCAATGGTTTTGATGCCTCGCGCAACGAATATGGAAACCATTTTATGGCTACAGCCTATTTCGCCCGGCGCCAGGGACCGCTTACCGAGGCCGACGATCCCAANNGCTATATTTACGATGATGTATTTTAATACCGGCAGCGGGTATTATAATGCCTCCGACTACACCTACTATTATGATGGTAATGCGCCGGTAAACCATGTAGTTGACCTGGTGGGATGGGACGACAGCAAAGCTACCGCCGGGGGCACGGGTGCCTGGATTTGCCGCAACAGCTATGGTACAGGCTGGGGCGAGCAGGGCTATTTTTATGTTTCGTACTACAACAAGAGTTTTTTGGATTACAATGCATACTGGCCCGCGCGCATGAATTACGAGCCCGAAGCGCAGGTATATGGTTACGACGAACTGGGTAACTGGTCGGCAACAAACTGGAGTGGCCGTTCGGGATTTATGCTGGTAAAGTTTACCGCTTCACAACGGCAGCTGATCAGCAAGGTGGCAACCTATGCCATGGCAGCAGGAACAACCATCGGCATTGATATTTACGACCACTTTAACCCCGAAACGCGCGTATTAAGCGGGCAACGTACACACCAGCCGGGCCTGCAATGCGAACTTCCGGGGTATTACACCTTTGCACTCGACAAACCGGTTGCCGTTACCGCAGGCAGCGATTTTTATATCCGCATCTATTACCAGACACCCACGTACGATTATCCCATCCCCATCGAAGAAGCATGCACAGGCTACTCCAATCCGGCTATTGAAACAGATAAAGCCTGGATAGGCTACGACTCACACGGCGAATCGAACTACTGGTTTGCCATCGGAGGCAGTACCGATTATCCCTGGGACCCCTGTGTTAAAGCCTATGCCGAGCCCCTGCTCAGTTGGGCAGGCACCCAAAGCGCCGACTGGAACACCGCTGCCAACTGGAATCCTGAGGCAGTACCATCGCCGGTACAAAATGTTGAAATCCCGCCCACGGCAAATCCCCCGCTTATCAGTAATGCCCTTACCAGCCCGGCCAGCTGCAAGGCGCTTATCATCAGCGATGGCGGCAGCCTGACGCTGGCAGCCGATGCGGCGTTCACCGTATATGCCGGTATTACCAATTATGCAGGGGCTGCGGGACTGGTAACCGAAAACGGCGCTTCGCTGATCACGCTGGGGCCGGTAAACGGGCAAGCCACCATCAAGCAAAACATCAGCGGCAGCTGCTGGCATTTAATATCGCCGCCGGTAACCGGAGCGCTGGCCGGCACCTTTTACCATCAGTACCTGCAGCAACACAACGAGGCCAGCAATGCCTACACCTATATCACCGATATTAACGAAGCGCTTAACCCGGTGCAAGGGTATGCTTTTTGGGCTGTGGGAGCCGGATTTACCACGCAATACAGCGGTTACCCGAATACCGGCGACCAGTATATGCCGCTTTTTCGCACCGCCGATGGCAACAGCAATGGCTGGAACCTGGTGGGCAACCCCTACCCTTCGTCCATCGACTGGGATGCCACACAGGGCTGGACAAAAAACAATGTGAGCGGCGCCATTTACCTGGTGAACGATGGCGGCTGGGCCACCTACCTCAGCGGCAACGGTAATACCGAAGGCATCGGCATAAACGGCGGGTCGCGGTATATAGCCCCCGGGCAGGGATTCTTTGTGAATGTACCCGCCACAGGCAACGCCCTGCTGGGCACTACCGACGCGGTAAGGGTACATAACGCAGTGCCCCTGCTGAAACAAGGCGGCAATACCGGGCTGGTACGGCTGTATGTAAGCGGCAACGGATATACCGACGAAGCCGTGGTAAGGTTCGTAAACGGGGCAACCGCCGGTTTCGACGAGCGTTACGATGCCCGCAAGCTTTTCGGGCTGAACGACAGATCGGCACAAGTATATACCCTTGGTGGCGATAAGCTGGCCATCAACACCCTGCCCCCGGCCACCGGTGAGGCAAGCCTGGGCCTGTATGCCCGCAGCAGCGGAATCTATACCCTTGCCGCCAGCAGCCCCGGCATGGAGGTAGTGCTCGAAGACAGCAAAACCGGCACGTACACCAACCTTAGCAGGCAAACCTATAGTTTTACCCAGGAAGCCGGCGATGAACAGCAGCGGTTCAGGCTGTATTTCGGCACGCAGTCCCTGCCAAAGCCCCTTGATGCGGGCATTCGCGTATTCAGCGCCGGCAGAACCCTGTATGTGCAGCTGGGCGACAACCAGCGCGGCGAAATCAGCGTAAGCAATATGGCGGGGCAATGCCTCAGCTGCCAGTCCATAACAGGCGGCAGCCTACAGTTGCCGGTAAGCAGTGAGGGTATATACCTGGTGAAAATTATAACCGGAACGGAGACTGTGGTGCGGAAAGTGTACATGAAGTGATTCAACAATTTTAAAGAAAATTTAGTTTCTTTAC
>DGQJ01000268.1:2419-5672 GCA_002389705.1 Bacteroidales bacterium UBA4417 | reverse complement strand
AATTCGTTTTGCATTTCCTGGTCCATCGATCTGCGCCATGCATCAGCCGTTGTACACTGCGAAAAACCAATGAGGAACTTTCCATCCATCCTATCGTTTTTTGCCTGGGAATAAACGGCCAGCGGGAATAAGAAAGAAAAAAAACCCAGGATAAGAACAACTCTCATAACGTTTGATAAAGCAGGAATTTTTCGTAAAGATACTAAGAAAAATCTGACTTGTTTACATGAATAAAGCCATTCACGGCTATGGCAACATTCATATATAATTGTTATTTATCAACTTTTTATATGATCTGTAACTGTTTTTTGTTTGAGAAGTTTTTGCAAAATATAATATTCTCATATTCAATTATTTAAATTTATTAATGAAAATTTATATAGATTCTAAAGAAGAATGCATATTTCTGTGTATCAATACATTACACGATTTCAAAAAATATGATACATTCAATTAAAAATACAACTATCAATATTTCAACGCGATACATTTTTGGCTATACATTCACTTTTTTTTGTATGTAAATATCTTTAATATACATTTGTTATTCAATAAACAACTGCAGTCCGCTTGTTTATTGCAAAACACTGATAATTAACCGAATAAAACCATATGAAGACAAGGAGAGATTTTATTAAGATTTCCGCATTGGGTATTGGAGCCACTGCCGTAACGGCTGGTGCAGCCAAAGCCGTGCTGGGATCATCTTTGTTTGGTAATGAATCCGGCAACGAAGGCGAAACCTTGCGAAGGGTACCAACGTACTGTGAGGTATGTTTCTGGAAATGTGCCGGTTGGGCCCACGTTACCGAAGACGGCAAAATAAAAAAGATCACAGGTAACGACGATGATCCGCAATGCAACGGGAGGCTTTGCCCCCGGGGTACAGGTGGTGTCGGCATGTTCTCCGACCCCGACAGGCTTAAAACCCCGCTTATCCGTGTAACCAAAAATGGCGAACAAACTTATCGTGAAGCCAGCTGGGATGAGGCACTGGAATATATCGCTTCCAGAATGAAGGACATCAAAACCAAATATGGCCCTGAAAGCATGGCACTGTTCTTCCATGGTTCATCGGGTAACCATTTTTCGCACCTCATGAAAGCATACGGAACTGCAAACCTGGCAGCACCTTCGTTTGCACAATGCCGTGGCCCGCGCGATGTAGGATTTGAAGCCACTTTCGGCGAATCAGTAAGCAGCCCCGAAGTTACTGACATCCGCGATACCAAATGCCTGGTGCTGATTGGCTCGCACATTGGCGAAAATATGCACAACGGGCAGGTGCAGGAAATGAGCGATGCTATTGATAATGGCGCGGTTATTATCACGGTCGACCCCCGCCTTTCAACCGCCGCTTCCAAATCGAAATACTGGCTCCCGATAAAACCATCCACTGACATTGCTTTATTGTTGGCCTGGATTAACGTGCTGATAAATGATGGTTTATATAACAAGGAATATGTAAGTGCTTACGCCGAAGGCTTTGATGAACTGAAAGCACACGTGCAGCCTTTTACGCCTGAATGGGCTTATGGTATCACCACTTTAAAACCCGACCAGATTCGCAGTACAGCCCGCGAAATGGCAAATGCAGCGCCATCGGTAATTATACACCCAGGACGCCATGCTGCCTGGTATGGCGACGATGTGCAGCGCACCCGGGCCATAGCTATTCTTAACGCGCTACTGGGTTCGTGGGGCAACCGGGGCGGAATTTTCTTCAAAGAAGGTATAAAACTTCCGGAATTTCCGCATCCCGAATATCCAAAACCAGCCTGGACCTGGAAAGACCTGCTGAACGGGAAATACCCGCTGGCCAACGAAGCAGTTACCAATTCAGTAATCGAGGCTTCGTATCCTTCGGAAGGAAAAGATGCAAAAATTAAAGGATGGATCGTTTCGGGCACCAACCTGGTAGCTTCGGTTCCTTTAAAAGAGGAACTTAACAAAGCTGTGCAGGCACTCGAACTCTTGGTGGTGGTTGATACTATGCCTATGGAAATTACAGGCCTTGCCGATGTGGTTTTGCCCGAATGCACCTATCTTGAACGTTATGACGATATCCGTGCCACAGCGCACCGCGAGCCAACCCTTTGCCTGCGTATGCCTGCTGTGGAGCCCATGTACCAGACCAAACCCGCCTGGTGGATCGCCAAACAGCTAGGCGAAAGACTGGGCCTGGGCGAGTATTTCAATTATAAGGACTACGCTGAAGTACTCGACTGGCAACTTAAACAAGCGGGCAGTTCACTGGCCGAACTGAAAACCATCGGGGTAAAAAAGACTGCGCGCAAAACATCGCCATATATCGAACCAGGCACAGTGCACCAGTTTAAAACCGCAACAGGTAAAATACACCTGTATTCGCACGAAATGGAGGCAGCCGGTTTTAGCCCGCTTCCTGTATTTACGCAGCATCCCGAACCGCAGGAAGGATTCTACCGGCTCATTTATGGTCGCGCTCCAATGCATACTTTCAGCCGCACTGCCAACAACCCGAACCTGGTGGCACTGATGCCCGAAAACTCGGTATGGGTAAATCCAGGCGTAGCCAAAATATGGGGAATTAAAAAAGACCAATATGTATGGCTTAAAAACCAGGATGGCGCCATTTCGAATTTTGCAGTAAAAGTCAGAACCACGGAGCGCATACGCTGGGACTCAGTGTANNTGATAACCAATGTAATGCTCGACCCCATTATGGGCGGAACGGGCATGAGGGGAAATTTTGTGACAATTTTAACCGAAGACCCACGAAAGGAGGCTAAAGCATGAGGTACGCGATGGCTATCGATACCAGGAAATGTGTAGGCTGCAGCGATTGCGTTGTTGCCTGCCAGACTGAAAATAATGTCCCCATAGGATTTTGCCGCGACTGGGTGAGCGAAACCGTTGACGGAACCTATCCAAACGTAAGCATAGAGTTGCGCTCCGAACGTTGCAACCATTGCGACAATTCGCCATGCGTGCGCTGCTGCCCAACTGGAGCCAGCCATATAGAAGATGGCGGCATTGTGCTGGTTACCCATCACAAATGTATTGGCTGTGGCGCCTGTATTCAGGCCTGCCCTTACGAAGCCCGCTACTCGCACCCGGATGGGTATGTTGATAAATGTACTTTCTGCATACATCGGGTGCGCAAAGGCGAAAACCCGGCATGTGTGGCAGTTTGCCCCACAAAATGTATGTACTTCGGCGACCTCGACGATCCGAACTCAGAAATCATTAATGTGCTGAAAAACCGGAAATT
>DGQJ01000268.1:1088-2272 GCA_002389705.1 Bacteroidales bacterium UBA4417 | reverse complement strand
GGCATTTTGTTCCTGGCCGGTGTGTATACCATACTGGGCAAAGAGAAAGAAATGCCGGCTACCGTTAAATGGGCTCCGTTCATTGTACCCTTTGCATTAATTTTAGGGTTGTTCATGCTGTTTCTCGACCTGAAACATAAGCTCTATTTCTGGCAATTGTACACCACCATCCGCCTCGAGTCGCCCATGAGTTGGGGCGCGTGGGTGCTCATGTTTACCACGCCGCTGTCCATCATCTGGGCAGCCAGTTACATCAGGGAACTGTTCCCTAACTGGGACTGGAAATTCGGATTTCTCAGAACCTTTGAGGCCTGGGTGATTAGAAACCGGACTTACATAGCCTGGCCCATGGTTGTTTCCGCAGTAATACTGGGTATTTATACCGGTATATTGCTGTCAGCTTTTAATGCCAGGCCGTTGTGGAACACTACCATCCTGGGTCCTTTATTCCTGGTTTCGGGTATGTCGACCGGCGCAGCCTGCATTATACTCATGAGCAAAAGCCATGAAGAACGAAGGATTATTGGCAGGCTCGACCTGCTGTTTATCGTGATCGAGCTGTTCTTTATCGTTCATATGATTATGGGATTCCTGGCCGGATCGGAAGTACAGATACAGGCAGCTAATTTATTCCTGGGCGGCGAGTTTACAGTTCCCTTCTTTGTATTTGTAATTGCCCTGGGATTGCTGCTGCCAGCCCTGCTCGAAATACTTGAACTGATAGGATACAAAATGCCTATTATAATTCCGGCTGTGTTGGTACTGCTTGGCGGACTCATATTCAGATTTATTATGGTTGAAGCCGGGCAGATAACAAGGTATTTGTATTGATGAACAAATTATCTCAAATTCAAAAAATGAAAAACATATAACACAAAATAAAAAATGTTAAAGTCTGTAAAACCAAACTTCGTCATTTGATATTTCGTGTTTAGGCTCATCATTAAAAAAATTAGAACAACAGAAAACTTAACTCAAAAATCTGTTATCATGGAAAAAATGAAACGCGATGGTTCCTTCTACATCAATCCTTACCTGGGAGGTATCTTGTTGGGGCTTGTGCTGTTCAGCACCTATTATATTACCGGGCGCGGGCTGGGTGCCAGCGGAGCAGTAAAAAGCACCGTGGTATCGACAGTACACACCATTGCTCCGGTTCATGCCGAACATAATAAATACTACAG
>DGQJ01000268.1:736-955 GCA_002389705.1 Bacteroidales bacterium UBA4417 | reverse complement strand
ATGATGGCCATTTTCGGCTCAGCGTACTTGTTTTCTTGGATTTTTAAGAAATTATGGATTTAAGGAGAAACTGATTATCAATCCCATCAATCTGATCAATCCCATCAATCAATTCAATCGAATTTAAAACAAAAAATATATGGTAGGACCTCTTATTCCCATGGGTGTTATACCCGAAGCCTGGAACAATGTAATTGCTTTGTTGCTGGGCGCCGGTTT
>DGQJ01000268.1:0-595 GCA_002389705.1 Bacteroidales bacterium UBA4417 | reverse complement strand
GGGGTATTTATTTTTTCGGAATTATACCCGCTTTTCGATGCCCTGTATAACAGCCAGAATTTGGGTGGAGCAAAAATTTATGATTTGCTTGGCATGAGGCAAAATGTGTTTGCATTCCTGCTTATTGTTGCCGCTGTAGGTATGTTCTATTTTGCCGGATTTGTTGAGAAGAAAGTTAAAAAAGTTGAGTATTAAACGCTTATCCTATGAATAAAAGATATTTGTTCCTTGCAGTTGTGGTGGTTTTGCTTGGTGTTGGAATGCTGTTTATGCCCGGCACCAATGATAACAAGCAGGTGAATCCAGAACTGCTGCTTACTGCCATTGATGACCCTTCGCGGTTTCTGACTACCGATGATATTACGGACCGGCTTGTTAAAAAAGACCCGGCACTGCTGTTGCTCGATGTGCGCCCGGCCAGTGAGTTCAAATCCTTTTCCATACCCGGATCTGTGAATCTGCCAATTGACTCACTGCTTACGGCCCCAGCCATGGAAATGCTGCAACAGGATGCCAAAGACAAGGTTTTTTGTTCCAACTCGGATGTTACCGCCGACCAGGCTTGGATAATCAGCAAACGCATTGGCTTAAAGCG
>DGQJ01000318.1:7559-8141 GCA_002389705.1 Bacteroidales bacterium UBA4417 | reverse complement strand
GATTTTCAGTCCGTTGCTCTACCAACTGAGCTACGACACCATTGTTGATAGGGACTGCAAAATTAGTATTATTTTTCAAATTCCAAGTATTTTGACAAAGAATTTTAACAAAAGGCAAAAAATTATTTTAAACTGAAAAAAAACAATGCAAAAAAAAACAGGCATTGGTTTTGGTGTTAAAAAAACTCCCTATATTTGCAGCCCATTAAGAAATTTATAATCAATTCATTAAAACATTTTGAAAAATGACTAAAGCAGAAATCGTTGCTGAAATAGCCAGTAAGACAAACATTGAGAAAGTCGCTGTACAGCAGACCGTAGAATCATTCATGGATGCTATCAAAAAAGCAATGGCTGATGGCGAAAACGTTTACCTCAGGGGTTTTGGTAGTTTCGTAGTGAAACAAAGAGCTGAGAAAACCGGCCGTAATATTTCAAAAAACACTACCATCATCATCCCGGCTCACAATATCCCTTCATTTAAACCTGCTAAGGTTTTTGTTAATGAAGTGAAAAATAAAGTAAAATAATCCATTACCCATCATAAAATCAGCAAGGTATGCCAAGCGGAAAAAAAAGAAA
>DGQJ01000318.1:7093-7550 GCA_002389705.1 Bacteroidales bacterium UBA4417 | reverse complement strand
CGTCACAAAAAGAAATAACCACTTTTTGACTCTATGATTTCATCACATGAATCGTGTGTTATTCATGTGGTGAAATTTTTTTACTTACCTTTACCCTCACATCTTTTTGCCTTTACTAAGCAATCNNGATGCGTATAAGTGTAAATATCTGAAAAGCTAATATAGCTGTGGTAAACAAAGAATTAATAATAAACGCCCAATCTTCCGAAGTTAACATCGCGCTTCTTGAAGAGAAGGTGTTGGTTGAACTTAATAAGGAAAAAACTAATAATAGTTTTGCTGTTGGCGATGTATACCTGGGCCGGATCAAAAAAATCATGCCTGGCCTCAATGCCGCTTTTGTGGATGTAGGGTACGAAAAAGATGCCTTTTTGCATTATCTCGACCTGGGCCCGCAAATCAACTCCTTCCAGAAATATACCCGCAATGCACTGGCTGGCAAAGATGCCCAGATACA
>DGQJ01000318.1:0-7074 GCA_002389705.1 Bacteroidales bacterium UBA4417 | reverse complement strand
TTTGCCGGCCGTTACCTGGTGCTGGTTCCCTTTAGCAACAGGCTTTCAATCTCCCAGAAAATCAAAAGTGCCGATGAACGCAACCGCCTCAAACGGTTGATTTCGAGTATACGCCCTAAAAACTATGGCGTAATCATCCGTACTGTAGCCGAGGGTAAACGCGTTGCCGACCTGGATGCCGACCTGAATGGGCTGGTACAAAAATGGGAATCGGTTGCTCAAAAATTGTATGGGGCCAAAGCTCCTCAAAAAATCATCAGTGAACTGGATCGTACTTCGGCCATTCTGCGGGATATGCTGAACGAGTCGTTCAACAATATCCACGTCGACGATCCTACTGTTGCCGAAGAAGTAAAAAATTATATCCGTACCATTTCGCCTGATAAGGTTGATATTGTTAAGGTGTATAAAGGCAAAATCCCCATTTTCGATAATTTCGGGATTGATAAACAGATAAAAAATTCTTTCGGCAAAATTGTTACCATCAAAAGCGGTGTATACCTGATCATTGAGCACACCGAAGCGCTTCATGTAATTGATGTAAACAGTGGGCATAAGGTGAACAGCGACAGCAGCCAGGAGGAAAATGCCCTCTCAGTAAACCTCGAAGCCGCAACCGAAATTGCCCGGCAATTACGCCTTCGCGATATGGGAGGTATTATTGTTATCGATTTTATCGATATGCATGAGGGCTCAAACCGCCGGAAACTATACCAGCGCCTGAAAGACGAAATGGCAAAGGATAATGCCAAGCATACCATTTTGCCCCCGAGTAAATTCGGACTGGTGCAGGTTACCCGCCAGCGCGTAAGGCCTGAAACCAATGTTGCCATTCTCGAAAAATGCCCTTCATGCGGAGGTACCGGCGAAATAAAACCGAGCATTTTATTAACGGATGAGATTGAAAACAATATTCAGTATCTCCTGCAGGATCAGAACGAAGAATACCTGAAAATAAATGCGCATCCATTTGTGTATTCATTTCTGAAACAAGGCGGGCTATTCCGCTCCATACAGTGGAAGTGGTATTTCAAGTATAAAAAATGGATCAGGCTGGCACCTGTAAATTCGTACCAGCTAACCGATTACAGGTTTTTGAATAAAAACCAGGACGAAATTAAAATGTAACAAAAACGGCTCCTATCGGGAGCCGTTTTTGTTTACCTCAAATGTAATCAAAGTGCCGGAAAATTTATTTTACTGTCCATTACACACTTTTCACTTTTCACTCTTCACTATTTTAACCTCGTAGTCCATGGTAATCAGGATATCAGCTTTTGGTTTCAACGCCTGTACCATCTGGTGCTCCTGTTCCAGCACGGCCATACGATATTCATTCTGGGGCTCCTTGCCACGCACAACCTGCGCTTTTTTGGTTTCGTGATAGGTAAGTTCGATAAAAATGCTCAAATCGATGCCCTCGGTTTTAATCGCATACAATCCATCAACCACCAGCATATCTACCGTAGAATAATCGGTTGTAAGGTGATCAACCTGTTCGGTAACCAGGTCGACGCAGGGGCCGGTAGAAACTTTTCCTGTTTTGAAATCGGAGATGTTGCGGTAAATGGTATCCCAATCGTACTCGCCATAGCCAACCACATTCTGAATCCCGTTTTCCTTTCGCCATTCGGTTCGCAGCAGGGGCAATATGCGGTAATAGTTGTCGATGTGCATGGGCTTGGCAAAAATACCGTGCTTGCGCAAGCCTTTGGCAATCACATGAGCAAGCTCCGACTTCCCTGAGCCTGATTCGCCCGAAATGCCGATCATCATTTTGGGTTTCCTGTTGGCCAGGATGTAGTCAATAATTATTTCTCCGGCTTTCTGATGTTTTTCGGTTATTAATAAAACGTCGCCTAACATATTCTGTTTTTATTTTAGTTTATAATTCACAAACACTTTCTTTTCCGTCAAGTACATTCAACCTGCTGCCTCTCACAAGGATAGCTGAATCTTTATCCGCAGAAACAACCAGCCTGGTGCTGGAAATCCTGATGTTGAAACGTATTCCTTTAAACGTTAACCCGAAACGCATAGTTTCCCAGCCATCGGGTAAACACGGATTGAGAACAAGCAGATCTTGGCCGAAAGAAATTCCTGCAAAGGTCGACAAGGCGATGAGCACGGTTCCGGCCATTACCCCGGCATGAATACCTTCGGCTGTGGTACCACCCTGAATATCCACATAATCACTGGCCAGCGCATCGGCGTAAAGCTGCCAGCTGAGTTCCCGGTTGCCGGCAATTGAAGCCAGCCGTGCGTGAACAATGCGGCTGAGGGTTGATCCATGCGAGGTACGTTTGAAATAATATTCGAGGTTACGCTGCAGGTAATCGTGGGGAAGCTCGTAACCCATTTCCGAAAGCAGTTGGTCTACTTCAGTTTTTTCGAGGTTATAAAAAGTCATGAGCATATCGGCCTGCTTGGCTACCTTAAATTCGTCGGGGGTAAGCCCTTCGGCTTTCAGTATGCGGTCCATGCGGTAAATGTTACCGTACTTCTTTTTATAAGATTCCCAATCCAGCTCTTTTAAGCCGAAATACCCTTCATATTGGGCTATAATGCCATCAGCATTGATATCGAGGAATAATTTTTGCGAAATGTCTTTCCAGTGTTTAAGTTCATCAGCTGTAAATCCAAGTTTTCCGAATTCAGCTACCGCGTTATCACCGTATGATTCGAAAATAAGAACTGCCTTCCCGAAAGCCCAGGACGTCATCAGGTTGGTGTAGGCATTGTTGTTAAGTCCGCCTTCCTCCGATTCGGGGTAGCTTTCGTGAAATTCGTCGGGCCCCATAACCTGGGTAAGATCATAACGCTGCTTTTGCTCGTTCCAGTGACATTTGCTGGCCCAGAAACGGCAAACCTGCAGGAACATTTCGGTGCCGTACGATTTCATAAAATCCATATCGCCGGTAACCTGGTAATATTGCCAGATGTTGAAAGCAACTGCGAGCGAAACATGTCGCTGCAGCGAACTGTGATCAGGATCCCATTGCCCGTTGAGTGGGTTCAGATGTATCACCTGGGTCTCTTCACTGCCATCGGAACCGCTTTGCCAGGGGAACATAGCACCTGAATATCCATATTCCTTTGCATAAGCAATGGCCTTGCCCAGCCGGCGATAGCGGTACATAAGCATGGATTTTGCTACTTCAGGCAGATTGATATCATACAATGGCATGATAAACAATTCGTCCCAGAATATATGTCCGCGGTAAGCTTCGCCATGTAACCCGCGCGCCGTAATGCTGGCGTCGATAGCGCTGTTGTGTGGCGACATGCTTACAATGAGGTGATATAAATGGAGCCGGAGAAGTTTCTGCGAAAAGCGATCACCCGTTACCTGCATATCAGTTTTATCCCATATTGCTTTCCAGGCTTCCGTACTTTTACCCAGCAGTGCTTCAAAATCACCCGAAACCTGGTCCAGTTTTTCGAAGGCTGCAGCCAGCGGTTCTTTAACATCGTCGGCTTTTGAAGTAAAGATGGCTACTTTTTTAAACAGGGTGATGGATTGCTCTTTTTCCATGTTAACCGACATTGTGCCGTACACAGCCGAAGCGGTAACCGTAGGTGTGAGTTGTGCCTCTACCAGGTTTCCATCCAGGTGGAATTCATGGTCAGCAGCTTCGGCCACCAGTATTTCTGACTGGGTAGTTGAAACAACCACAAACATGCGGTTTCCCTGTGTGCCTTCTTCCACCGGCTTCAGATGTTGCTGGTTGAGTGATTTGTATCTTTCGACACCATCGTTGATAATGGCCCCGTTTAAACCGGTTTTAAGGGTGATTTTACCACTGTAGTTGAGCGGTTTCACGGTATATTCCAGTGCCGAAAGGTGTGGTTCGGCCATGGATGTGAACCTGCCGGATTCAATTAGGGTTATGTTACCGTTTTGATCGCGTACTTTAAGCGCGCGCGAAAGCAGACCGGTTTTAAAATCAAGGATTCGTTCGATTGAAAGAATTTCTGTATCGTTGATATCGAACCATTTACCATCGTTTATACTGAACGTTACCGGCAGCCAGTTGGGAATATTAACAAAATCTTCATTCCAAACGTCGCGGCCTGCAACAGGCGTGCTCAGGCGGTTGTAAAGCCCGGCTATGTATGTTCCCGGATAATTGATCTTGTTGGCATCCGATTCGTCCATGGTGCCGCGGGTTCCTGAGTAGCCATTGCCTNNATCGTTTTCAATGCCTTGGGTAAACCAATGGTTCAGGTCCTCGCAGGTAATTTCTGAAATATCTTCAACCACAATATCGGCGCCATGAATCAGCAGTTCGTGTTTGTTTTCTTCGCGGGCCAGCCCAAGCACCAGGCCAAAGTTACCTGCACGGCCGGCAGCTACGCCCGAGGTAGCATCTTCAACAACCACGGCATGATTCGGTTTAACGCCCAGGTTAGCAGCAGCGGTAGTAAAAATATCGGGTTCAGGCTTCCCTTTCAGGCCCAGCTCAGCCGAAACCACGCCATCTACACGTGTTTCGATCAGCGGCAAAAGACCCGCAGCTTCGAGCACGGCCTCGCAGTTTTTACTTGACGAAGCAACCCCAACCCGAACCCCATTTTTTTTCAGGTCCTTCATGAACTCAACGGTCGACTCGTAAACGCTTACACCTTCGCGTTTGAGCACTTCATTAAAGGTGATATTTTTCCGGTTACCCAGTCCGCAAACGGTTTCCATTTCAACCTCGTCAGTTGGGTCGCCAAAAGGGATGTGGATTCCGCGCGATTCGAGAAACGATTTTACACCCTCGTACCGGGGTTTCCCATCCACATACGGCAGGTAATCATCTTTCTGGGTGAATTCCCGAAAGGGTTCACCGTGTTGTATTTCGCGCTTGCGCAGGTAGTCGTCGAACATTTTTTTCCAGGCATGGCTATGAACCAGTGCTGTGCGGGTAATCACCCCGTCGAGGTCGAAAATCGCAGCTTCGAAATGGTATTTTGCAGGCATATTTTAAGGTATTATTGTTATGATTAAAGGCAAAAAACGTAAATGAAAAATGATCAGATGCATTGCTGCCTGACCATTTCATCAGGCATTATTACCTGGAATTTTTCGCATTGGTTTTTTGAGCTAAAAGGTTTTCATTTTTCTGGTAAGGCAAAATGGTTCAGGATATTTTTAACCACGAGAATCCATAGGGTTCAATTTCCCCCGGTTTTATTCCTTTAAAAATATCAGCGGATTGATCTGCAGCGCCCGGAAGTGTTAAGGGCAGTGCCTGGTTGGTAAGGTTGTGTATAATCAACCATTCTTCGTTCTCGTAACGCCTCATAAAGGCAAGCAGTTCCCCATCGGGGTAGCCCGGTAGTTGAATAAACTCGATCGTACCACGACCAAAAGTTTTGTGCTCGTTGCGGATATGCAGCATCTGTTTTAGTTTTCCATAAATCCTGCTGCTCAGGCTTTCGGGGTCCGAAAGATTTTCGGAAAGCTCGTCCCAGTTAATTTTGCCCCGCACCAGGAAACGGGTGTCGTCCTTCCCGGTGAGTTGTATCATTTCGTTGTAATAGGCTTCGTCGTTCAGCTTGCCGAACTCATCGCCATAATAAATAACAGGTGTTCCGGGGAGCGTGAGAATGATGGAGTAGGCAAGCAGTATGCGGCGATAATCACGCTGCATGAGTTCCGAAAGACGGGCCGAAATGCCTTCGCCCATCCGGAAATCCCATTCAGGTTGCAGGCAATACTGCTGGTGAATATATTTTCTTTCCTCTTCGGTAACATATACCAGCTCGAGGCTTAACTCATCGTGGCATCGCAGGAAAGTGAACCATTGCCCGTTGGCAGGAAGTTCTGGTGTAAACTCTTTAGATAATGTTTCTTCAATAGGCTTGCCGTTTTGCATGGCAATGGATTTATAAATCCTGGGCATAAGCGGAAAATGATAGGCCGCGTGGCATTCGTCGCCATTACCCATATATTCAACCACTTTGGCAGGTTGCTGGCATGCTTCAGCAAGCAAAAGGGTACCAGGTTTAAAATAATCGAGCATAGCCCTGAAAAACTTGACCACGAGGTGTGTCTCGGTTAGGTTTTCGCAGTCTGTGCCATCCACTTTCCAGATGTAGGGTGTGGCATCAGCCCTGAACCCGTCGACACCTGCAACCTGCCAGAAATGAAGAATCCGGCACATTTCGAGCAGCACCTGCGGATTGCGGTAATTCAAATCGGGTTGAAAATTGAAAAATCGGTGGAAAAAATATTCTTCCCCCTTTTTCTCCCAGTTTGAAGATTCGATGCCTTTAAAAATAATGCGGGCATCCTGGTATAAATTTGTGTCCTTCGACCAGATATAGTAGTTTCTGTAGGGATTGTCTTTCGATTTGGATGCTTCGATAAACCAGGGATGCTCATCGGAAGTATGGTTCATGGAAATGTCGAAAATTACCCTGATCCCTTTTTTATGAGCCTCGGCGAGGAACTGCCGGAATACCTGCTGATCGGCCGATTTCCCTGATTTATCAAGCAGGTCGGCCCTGATCTGGTAATAATCACTGATATCGAAACCGGCATCGCGCATGGGTGAATCAAGCACGGGCAAAAGCCAAATACAATTTATTCCCAACTCGTGAAGGTAGTCCAGCTTTTGAGTTAAGCCGGCAAAATCGTTGTTAAATAAATTGGCATACAATGAGTAAACTACGGCGTCTTTATACCAGTCTGCCTGTATTTCATCGTTTTGGAAAGCAGCAGGGTTGGCTTCAGCAACAACCAGAAATTGCTCTAAATCACTTGTGGATATGCCAGGATAGAGCCGCTCCCAGATACCAAATAATATATCACGTTGTTGCATAACGCATGAATGCTACCTGATGTAACACGTTAATTTATGAAGAGGGTGAACTTGTTGGAAACTGAAAATCCTTGCTTTATGCTGCCTTGCTAATGTGCTGGCAATTGAAGCTTACATGCTGCGTATCAGGTTTTTTTACAAAACGCTTATGTGTGGATGGATAGTACTGCTAATTATGCCGGTAGTGTTAGAAACAGAGGCCGCACCTGATCAGACACGGCCTCTGTACTTCAATCAACTAACTAATTAACCAGCACTATTT
>DGQJ01000333.1 GCA_002389705.1 Bacteroidales bacterium UBA4417 | reverse complement strand
TGCATGGCGTTGAGTGCGCCCAGTCCTTCGGGATGCGGGGCCGTAATATGATGTGCATCAGCACTCATACCAGCACCTGCAACCTCGGCATAAATTTTTGCTCCACGTGCCAGTGCATGTTCCAGGTCTTCAAAGATCAGTGCTCCTCCACCTTCGCCCATTACAAAACCATCACGGTCTTTGTCGAACGGACGCGATGCTGTTGCAGGGTCGTCGTTGCGGGTCGAAAGCGCATGCATGGCATTGAACGCGCCAACGCCCATAACATTTATAGCGGCTTCCGAACCTCCGGTAACAAATGCATCAGCCATACCAAGCCTGATATAGTTAAATGCATCAATTAACGCATTGGCCGAAGAAGCACATGCTGAAACGGTTGCAAAATTCGGTCCCCTGAATCCGTAACGGATTGAAATCTGGCCGGCTGCAATATCAGCAATCATCTTAGGTATCATGAGCGGACTGAAGCGTGGTGTGCCATCGCCTGCATTAAAACCTGAGATTTCATCAAATATGGTTGTCATACCACCAATACCTGATGCCCAGATAACGCCTATGCGGTCCACGTCCACTTTTTCAGCATCTAACCCCGAGTCCCTGACTGCTTCGTCAGCGCAAACCATACCGTAAAGTGTAAACGGATCAAATTTCCGTACTTCTTTACGATCATAGAATACTGAAGGATCAAAGCCTTTAAGCTGGCAGGCAAACTTGGTTTTGAATTTGCTTGTGTCGAAATGGGTGATTGGGCCAGCACCACTAACCCCATTAGCCAAGCCGCTCCAGAATTCGGGAGCTGTGTTGCCTAACGGAGTCAGTGCGCCAAGGCCGGTAACTACTACTCGCCTTAACTTCATCGAATGAGTTTTACTTATTTCGCGTTGCTTTCGAGGTAAGTGATAGCATCACCTACTGTACTGATTTTTTCAGCCTGATCGTCAGGAATAGCAATGTTGAATTCTTTTTCGAATTCCATAATCAGTTCAACGGTGTCCAGTGAATCGGCACCCAGGTCGTTGGTGAAACTTGCTGCAGGGTTTACTTCTTTTTCGTCTACTCCCAGCTTATCAACGATGATAGCTTTTACTCTTGTTGCAATGTCGGACATTGTTGTACGCTTTAATTGGTTTTAGGCTGCAAAGAAATAACAATTTAGCCGATAAAACAAAAATTACCCTGATAATTTTCCTTCTGCACAATCTAAGTAGCTTTAAATGAGATGCTAATATATTTTAATTTGGTACTTTAATGTGGAACACACCGCCTGTTTATCCCTTTTTTTATCGCCATTACCAGTGTTTATTGGGTTATGTCGCGGCGTTTTTGTTATTTTGATGTCGCAAAGTAATCCAGTCCCGTTACCAGGAGTCTTTACTTCGTTTTTCTGACCTCTCTTTATTTTAACCATGTTTTTTCATGAAAACAATTCCACGTATTGCTGTTTTTGCTTCGGGCAGCGGAAGTAATGCGCAACGGATAGCTGAGTATTTTTCGGATAAAGGTGTACTTGAAATTGCCGCCATTTATTGCAATAATCCGAATGCCTTTGTTCTCGAAAGGGCGAAGTCGCTGGGCATNNCCTTCTGTTTTATTCGACCGTGAAACTTTTTATCATTCCGATATTGTTTTGGAGGATTTGAGAAGCCGGGATGTGGACTGGGTTATACTGGCTGGTTTTCTCTGGCTTATCCCAACTTATATTTTAAAAGCTTTTCCGCAAAGAATTATTAATATTCACCCTGCTCTTCTTCCTGCCTACGGCGGTAAAGGTATGTATGGAATGAAAGTACACCGGACCGTAATAGCTGCCGGTGACACCGATAGCGGAATTACCATACATCATGTAAATGAACATTATGATGAAGGAGATATTATTTTTCAGGCACGCTGCTCAATCGCAACGGGTGATACGGCTGAAAATCTGGCAGCAAAAATTCATGAACTGGAATACGAACATTTTCCGCGGGTTATCCGCGACCTGGTTGCAGGTGTATAATAGTTGTTTTTGTTCCGATATACCGCTAAAAGCTGTCAGCACTCTATATGAAATACTTTATTCACTTACTCCTCTTTGTATTCGCGATCAATTTCGACTGCTTTTCCCAGGTACTGATCAACGAAGTGCAAACTTCCAATAAAAGTACGATCGCCGATGAAGATGGTGATTACGAAGACTGGATTGAACTTTACAATCAGGGGGTTGCTGCGATAAACCTCAGCAAGTACGGCCTTTCTGATGACCAGAATGAACCATTCAAATGGGAGTTCCCTAACGTAACCCTGAATCCGAAAGGGTACCTGCTGGTGTTTGCTTCAGGCAAAAACAGGAAACCAGATGTAAACCATTGGGAAACGGCGGTTTTTGCCCAGGATACATGGCGTTATTTTGTTGGCAGCCAGAATCCGCCGGCAAGCTGGAACCGGATTGAATTTGATCCTTCATCGTGGCTCAGCGGACCGGGTGGCATAGGCTTCGGGGATAAGGATGACGGAACTGAAATTGTTTCTGCAATTTCGGTATTCATGATAAAATCATTTAATATTCCAGATGTATCGGCCATTAAATCCTGTATGCTGAGTATGGATTATGACGATGGCTTTGTGGCTTACCTGAATGGAACTGAAATTGCCCGCGCCAATATCGACGGCGCTTTTCCGCCGTATAACAAACTTACCACCACAGATCACGAAGCCCAGATGTACCAGGGCGGAGTTCCGGAGAATTTTTTAATCGACGAAACCCTGCTGAAATCACTACTGGTTAACGGGAAAAATGTTCTGGCAATTCAAACCCATAACTCAGGTCCGGGTTCGTCCGATTTGTCCTCTTCTCCCTTTCTCTCCTTCGGAATCGGAACCAGCGATGTGTTTTTCAACCCGGTTCCGGCCTGGTTTTCTAAAAGCATCAACAACCACCTTCACACAAATTTTAAACTGAAACATTCGGGTGAAACCATTATACTTACAGAGCCATCAGGCATAACGGCTGATAAATTGCTGGTGAAGTACTCCGATTCTGATCATTCGCATTGCCGTATGCCGGATGGTTCGNNTCACCATCACCGGAGCATCACCTGGCAGTAATATTCATTATACGACCAACGGAAATATCCCTCGTATGTCTGACCCGGTTTATACCACGCCAATCCTGGTGAGTTCAACAAAGGTAATCCGGGCACGAAGTTTCGGGCCGGCAGGATTGCTGCCAGGTATCATTTCAACCGCAACCTATATTATAGGTACCCACAAATATGACTTACCTGTTGTTTCTCTTACAACTGATTCGTCGAACCTGTGGGATTATTACTCGGGAATTTATGTAAAAGGGCCAAATGCCAAACTTGATTTCCCGTTTTTCGATGCCAATTTCTGGCAGCCCTGGGAAAAGGAGTGTCATGTTGAATATTTCGGACCGATGCAGGAGCGCAAATTTGAACTGGATGCCAGTTTAAGTATTCACGGGGGATGGACCAGGGCATTAGATCAAAAGAGTTTTAATATTAAAACCCGCGGTTATTTTGAGAACTCACAGATTGCTTATAAACTATTCGGTGACAAACCAATAACCGAATTTAAAAGCATAGTACTCCGAAATTCAGGTAACGACTGGATGTTAACGCACATGCGCGATGCCCTGATGCAACGCGTGATGAAAAATACTTTCGTCGATTATATCGCCTACAGCCCGTCAGTTGTGTACCTCAATGGCAAATACTGGGGTATTTATAATATCAGGGAGCGGAATAATGAAGATTTTATTGCCGAAAATCATGGGATTGATGCCGACAGCCTTGATGTTATTGAAAGTGATGGGATCGTATCTTCGGGCGATTCCGACGCTTTCTGGCAAATGGTTCAATACATTACTACGCACGATATGTCAGNNGATTATTTTATCGCCGAAACGTACTATGTAAATAATGACTGGATCGGAGACTGGACTAACAATATTAAACTCTGGAGGCAGCGAAAACCCGGGGCCAAATGGAATTATATCCTCTGGGATACTGATTTCGGATTAGGATACAGCAGTACTTATGATGAGAATAAACTGGCCAAAGCCATGAATCCCCCGGTTGCAACGCCTCATGCAGCAATTTTTCGGGCTATGCTTAATAACAGTGAGTTCAAAAAGTATTTTATCAACAGGTATGCTGATCTGATCAATTCAGTATTTCAGCCATCGTCAATAAATTCGCTAATTCAGGAAATGCAGGATTCCATTACTTACGAAATGCCATTTGCCTGGCAGCGCTGGTTTGGCTATAACGGAGTATCGACCTGGCTGAACAATATAAATACGATGAAAACCTTTATTTACAATCGTCCGGCTTTAGCCCGCCAGCACATCAATACCAATTTTAACCTCAAAGGAACTGTAAACGTTAACCTCGCTGTTTCGCCGCAGGGTGCAGGCGAAATAAAAATCAATACCATTGTTCCCGGACCATTGCCCTGGAGCGGGACGTATTTTAACGGGAATCCCATAAACATTACGGCCATTGCCAAGCCCGGCTACCGGTTCCTGTACTGGAAGGCCAATACGTATACTGCGCAAAATGCCGACCGTTCGCTCACCGTTAACCCTGACCACCTGGATACTTTTACCGCAGTTTTTGCCGGTAACCCTGAAACTGCCACAATTACCATTTCGGAAGTGAATTACCACAGCGATTCAACCCGAAATTCAGGTGACTGGCTCGAAGTGTTCAATTACGGAAATAACGCACTCGATATTTCCGACTGGCATATCACAGACTCCGATCCGATACACGACTACGTTTTTCCAACTGGGACAAATATACCCGCCAATGGCAGGCTGGTGATTGCCGAGGACATACAGCTTTTCAAAAACATATACCCCGAAACAAGTTATTACGGCCCCTTGGGATTCGGACTGAATAACAAACAGGAAACCGTTTCATTGCTCGACAATCAGCATACGGCTATACAAACTTTCACTTACCATGATTCCATTCCCTGGCTACAGACGTCTGATGGACTTGGAAGAACGCTCGAATTGCGCCTGGGGGCGACAAACCTGAATGATCCGGCAAACTGGTTTACCGGCTGCATGGGAGGCTCCCCCGGCCAGGCTTACCAGGTATGTAATGATGATATTGTGTTTTCGGAGATCAACTATAACTCCGATATTACATCCGATGCCGGCGATTGGGTCGAACTACATAATCCGGGCTCGGGAACTGTGGATGTGTCGGGTTGGAAATTCAGCGACAGCGAAAACCTGCATCTGTTTACCATTCCGGCAAATACATCGGTTAAGGCTGGTGAGTACCTTGTTTTATATGGCGAGAAGCTCAAATTTGAATCATTGTTCCCATTCGTGGGTAATACCTGTGGTCCGTTCAATTTTGGCTTAAGTGGTTCGGGAGAAGCAATCCGTTTGTTCGACAATACCGGTAAGCTGCGTTTTTCAGTAGTTTATGATGATGATTTGCCCTGGCCAAAGGATGCGGATGGATTGGGTTACACGCTCGAACTGAATGATGCCCGGGGGAATCCAAACGATGGATTAAACTGGTTTGC
>DGQJ01000369.1 GCA_002389705.1 Bacteroidales bacterium UBA4417 | reverse complement strand
AAAATCCGGATCTCGGCAGGCGGAATTCAGTCAGTGATCAGGCTAAGGTCTTTACTTAACGTGTTTAAATTCGGCACCTTATCGTTTCAGTATATTTCGCATAGGGTTCTGAGGTGGACCCTGGCCCCGCTGGCATTATTGCTGCTGCTGCCGGCAGGTTTTGCCCTGGCTTTCAGCGAAGGAATTTTGAATTTCGGCCCGTACAGTTTGCTGTTCTGGCTGCAAATCCTGTTTTATATTTCGGCCCTGCTGGGATGGTATCTCGAAAACCAATCAATAAAAGTAAAAGTTCTTTTTGTCCCGTATTACTTCTTTATCATGAACCTGTCGGTATTCCTGGGGTTCAAACGATACCTCAAAGGTTCACAATCAGTAAACTGGGAGAGGGCCAAAAGAGGGAAATAATATTTAACAGCAACGCATGCCAAGAATAACCTGCTTTTTTGTTTTGATTTTATGCGCCTTCGTTAACCCGAAAGCGGCATACAGCCAGCAGCATGTGTTTTATGTTGATACCCTCACTACCCTGCTAGATGCAAATTATGCGCCCTTCAACCAGGTGCAGCCCGGCGACACCATCTGTTTTAAGGCCGGCAAAAGAGCGTATATCCTCATTCGCAATTTTACGGGCAATAGTGATAAACCGGTGTTTTTTATTAATGGTCCTGGCCTTGTCACCATCAATACCGATCATTATTTCGGGATCTCTGTACAGAATTGCCGTTACATCCGGTTAAGCGGAAGCGGCGACAAAAACTATTTCTATGGATTTTCAATCGAGCGGGTTGCCAAAGGAACCGGCATCGGAATCGGGAACCTGAGTTCCGATTTCGAAATTGACCATGTATCGATACGCAATGTTACTATTGCCGGTATTTATGCCAAAACCGATCCCGACTGTTCGCTGACCTCAACCCGCGACAAGTTTACCCAGTTTAACACCCGAATTCACGACAACTACCTTGAAAACTGTGGCAATGAGGGTTTGTACATCGGGAGTACCAAATACTTTGGGCAAACTGTGAACTGCAATGGTAACGACACGCTTTTAATGCCCCCTCTGCTCGATGGGGTTAAAGTGTATAACAACATCATCAAATACGCAGGATGGGATGGTATACAGGTAAGTTCAGCCTCCAACAATTGCCAGGTGTACGATAATCTGGTGATGTTCGACAGCCAGTCGGAGGTTTACGGGCAGATGTCGGGAATCATTATCGGGGGCGGATCGAAATGCGATTGTTACAACAATTTCATCAGCCAGGGCAAGGGCGATGGTATCGAAATTCATGGGCTGGCAGGCTTCCGTGTGTTTAACAACATTATTATTGATGCTGGCCGCAGCTATTTGCCAGCAGATGCAAACCAGATGAAACACGGAATTTTTGTTACAGATGTATCAGCCATGCACGATTCGTCGTTCAGCATATTATTCAATACCATTCTTAATCCCAAATCGGATGGAATACGGTTTGCCAGCGTGCACTCCAAAAATAACCTGGTAGCCTCCAACGCCATCATAAATCCGGGAACCTTCGATGTTTACGAATTGGGCAACACCCGCTTCAAGGGAGCAGATTCGTATGTAATGATCCCTGATCCTGCATCAGCTGTGCTGGTTAAAAATAATTATACAGCCCGAAACAGCGACAGCGCGGGTTTTACTGACGACGGCTACAGCCTCACCCCGACCTCGGTGCTCATCAATTCGGCCTGGAGCGATTCGCGGAATGTGACCAGCGATTATTTTCATTTTACACGGCCCTACGGATCTTTGGCCGATATTGGCGCAGTAGAATTCAATCCTTCGCTGGCAGTTAGAACGAATGCAATAACTGCCTCCCCATCCATATTCCCTAACCCGGTAAAAAACTGGCTTACCATCCGGTGCAGAGGCACAGCTTACCAGGAAGTATCAGTACTTATTTATAAAACAAACGGGATGCTGGTAATGGAACAACAACTGTATGAACCCGGTATTGATAAAAGCCTGCAACTTAATGTAACCGCGCTTCCCCCGGGAGTTTACATTTACACGCTGAAAGCAGGAAAACAGAACTTCAACGGGAAATTTATAAAAAGTAAACCCAACTGAATAAAGCCCGGCAAGAATCAAAAATAACCGGCATTACCCCTGAAAACTCCTTTTAGTATTTACAGAAGGCAAGGGACAGAAAACAAGGAAAACAGATTTAAACAGAAAAAGACATTGAATGTATATAGGAGCTGATATGAAAACAAACCACTGGAACCAGGTTTTACTGGAGCTTGCGCTTTCAGCCGGCTGTGAGCCCGGACTGGAAAAAACTATCCGTAAAACGGCCGAAGCATTCCGCGATATACTGGGATGCTCCAAGGTTTGCGTTACGCCTTTCGAAAACCTCGCTCCTGCTGCATGTATTACTTTACCTGATGATTGGCAATTCGATCCATTGTACAATACAATGGTTGCCAAATGCAGAATTGCATTCGAAAAAGACAAAAGCCTGCCGTATTTTACATCCGTTATAAACTCTGTCAGTCATTATGCGTTCGGCCTGGGTTCCTACGGCCTGCTGATGCTGGCACCTGAAGAACCTTTATCAAGCTGGCAGCTCGATGGGCTTGTACCGCTTGTAAAAATGTTTGCAAACTCATGCAGTGTTGCACAGGAGTTATCGAGAAGAAATTCGGCTGCTGAAGAACTTATAAAAGAGAGGAACCTATTGCGAACCATCGTGGATAACATTCCCGACCCCATTTATTTTAAAGACTTACAGGGCCGCAAAACCCTGTTAAACCTTGCCGAAGCACACATATTGGGAGCCAGCAGCATCGAAGAAGCCATCGGAAAGACCGATGCTGAATTTTATTCGCCCGAGATATTAAGAAACACCCAGTCGGAAGACCGCGAAGTGATTGAAACAGGAAATCCGGTAATAAATCGTGAGTCGGTGCTGGTTACTCCTTCGGGTGAGAAAAAATGGCTTATCGGGAATAAGATACCTCAAAGGGATCCGGAAGGCAACGTGATAGGAATTGTTGGCATAAGCCACGATATTTCGAAACGCAAGTTTGCTGAAGAAGCACTTCGCGAAACGGCCGAAAAATACCAGACCATCTTCAATTCATTTGTCGATCTGTATTACCGTTCGGATATAAAAGGGAACATTCTGGAGCTCTCGCCTTCCGTGTTTCCGCTTTCGGGATATAAGGCCGAAGAACTGGTTGGCCGGAGTGTGGCCGTGGTTTATACCGATATTGAGCGACGCAACGAAATGATCAGGCTGCTGCTGCAAAAAGGCTCGGTAAATGATTTCGAGAACGTGTTAAAGCATAAAAACGGATCGCTGGTGCCAGTATCCATAACCAGCCACCTGATTACTGATAACCAGGGAAATCCATTGCATATCGAAGGAACCATCAGGGATATTAGCGAGCGCAAACAGGTTGAAAAACGAATCCGCGAAAGTGAAGAACGGTGGCAGTTTGCACTGGAAGGATCGGGCGATGGGGTTTGGGACTGGGACGTATTATCGCAAAAAGTCTTTTACTCCAAACAATGGAAAGAGATGCTCGGTTACCAGGACCATGAAATAACCGATTCAATTGATGAGTGGGAGAAAAGAATACATCCCGATGATAAAAAGAACGTAATACTCGATCTCCACGACCACTTTAACTACAAAAATACCTTGTTTTTAAGCGAACATCGTGTAATGTGCGCTGATGGCTCGTATAAATGGATATTAGCCCGGGGTAAAGTCATCAGCCATTCAACCGGAAATGAAATGTTCCGGGTGCTGGGAACGTTTTCCGATATTTCGTACCGCAAACAGGCCGAAGAAAAACTGAGTAAAATAATCAGCCTTCAAAACCTGCTCACCCAACTGGCAACCGAATTTATCAATATACCGCTCGAAAACAGTAACGATGCCATCAACAGGCTGCTGGCAATTATCGGAACACAGCTTGAAGTTGACAGGGTATATATTTTCGGGTACGATTTCGTGCGAAACACCATGACGAATACTTTCGAATGGTGCGCCGGCGGCATAAGTGCCGAAATTGACAATCTGAAGGATATCCCAAATGACTTATTACCTGATTGGGTGAGCACGCATCAGAAAGGCAAAGTAGTTTCAATTCCTGATGTGAGCGCCTTACCTGCCGGCAGCCCGCTCAGGCAGGTACTCGAACCCCAGCAAATAAAAACCCTGGTAACCTTGCCCATGATGCTGAACAGGGAATGCCTGGGATTTGTGGGATTCGATTCAGTGAAAGCCGTGCGCCAATGGAGTCACGATGAATTAACTTTTTTAAAAGTACTGGCTGACTTACTGTGTAATGTTACCGACCGCAAACGCAAAGAGGAAGCATTGCGTAATCGCGAAGCTTATCTGAAAGCCATTTTTAACAACGTACCTTACCAGATGTGGCTGAAAGATTTAGAGGGCAAATACCTCTCCATAAACCAGCCCTTTGCCAATGCGTTTAATCTCAGCGATTTCGAAAATTTCCCCGGACATACCGCGCACGACATCTGGCCCGAAGTGCAGGCTNNTATTTTGATGCGCAGGACAGGGAAGTAATGACTACCCTCAGTCAAAAGACCGTGGAAGAACTGATTACCCTGGATGGAGAAAAAAAATGGTTTGAAATTTTCAGGGCGCCCATACTTGATCAGAGTGGAGAATTGCTGGGCACAACGGGTATTGCCCGCGATATTTCCAACCGTAAAATAGCGGACCGCGAACTGAGGAGGGCTATGGAAGAAGCTGAAGCCGCCAACCAGGCCAAATCACGTTTTCTGGCCAATATGAGCCACGANNCAACGCCATTATTGGCATGATAAACATGCTGAATGACACTCCGCTAAACGAGCCCCAGAAAAAGTTGCTCCAGAACCTGAATATCTCGTCGGAAAGCATGTTTGGCGTTATTCACGATATCCTTGACTTTTCAAAAATCGAATCGGGACAGGTAACCCTCGAAAATACCGATTTCGGGATCGAAGAAATGATTCGCCGCGTATACTACTCACAGGAATTTAAAGCCGAAGAAAAAAATATCAAGCTGCAATATACCATCGATTCGCGTATTGCGCCTTACCTCACCGGCGATTCGGCAAGGCTTCAACAGGTACTGGTAAACCTGGTTAACAATGCAATAAAGTTTACCACCGAAGGCAGCGTTGAGCTCAGCTGTAGCCTTGTTTCGGAAAGGGATAACATAAACCATGTGAAATTCTGTGTTTCCGACACCGGTATCGGGATCAGCGATTCAAGCATTTTGAAAATATTCGACAGTTTCAAGCAAGAAGACGAAAGTATTACCCGCAATTACGGCGGCACCGGCCTGGGGCTTGCTATCAGCAAACAGCTGATTAACCTGATGGGAGGAGATATAAAAGTTGAAAGCAAAAAAGGGGTGGGCAGTAAATTTTACTTTACCATAGCGTTGCCAACAGGTAAAAATAAAAATATTGAAATGAATTCAGAAACTTCAAAAACAACACAGGTAACATTGCAGGGAATAAAAATTCTTGTGGTCGAGGATAATAAATTTAACCAGCTAATAGCCAGATCGTTGCTTGAAAAATGGCTCGCTACCGTACACATTGCCGAAAATGGGCAAAAAGCAGTCGAAATCCTCGGAACTGAAACTTTCGACCTGATTCTGATGGATTTACAAATGCCCGTTATGGATGGACTTACAGCAGCCGGAATCATCAGGACCCAAATGAATATTAACACCCCGATCCTGGCGTTAACGGCAAACGTGTTGAAAGGAGTTATCGAAAAGTGCCTCGAGGCCGGCATGAACGGGTACATCTCAAAGCCTTTTATCCCTGATGCCATCCTGGCCAAAATACTCGAAGTGTTAAAGTTAGACCCCGTGAGTTAACATCCGGATATCTTTTTTGCAGCTGATAACCTGACCTTCGCTCCGGCAATTGCCGGCTTGCTTTCCATTAGTTATTTCTGATTTAGCGGAAATTAAAAGCATAATTTCTTTTAAAAAATTTCAACTATTTGGTTTCCTGTTCTAACTTAGCTGGAACATTTCAGCCTGATGTAGGGTTATATAACATAGAAAATCTATTTCGATGAACAACGATACCATTATCAGCATTCAACCACTGGGCTTTATGTGGCCTGTAAGTGATCCTTTTCTGTTCTGCGCCCATCACCTCGACTATTTCCCTGCCGGCAACGAAAACATGGGGCCTGCCGCATCGCTCAATGGCCGTAACCTGGGCCAGGATTTTACCATAAAAGACGGGTGGCGCATGTACCACGGCGAAACGGTACCGGGTTTCCCGGCGCACCCGCACCGGGGTTTCGAAACTGTTACCATTGTTAAGCAAGGATTTGTTGATCACTCCGATTCATACAGGCAAGCCGGCCGCTATGGCAATGGCGACGTGCAGTGGATGACCGCCGGCGAAGGCTTGCAGCATTGCGAAATGTTTCCGCTCCTGAACACCGAAACTGAAAACCCGGCTGAGCTTTTCCAGGTATGGCTCAACCTGCCCAAAGCAAAGAAATTTGCAAAGCCCTATTTCAAAATGCTGTGGGCCGAAAATATCCCGTTGCTCAAAATTCAGGATCAGGCAGGCCATATAACAGAAATTACTTTAATTGCCGGGAAATTTGGCGATACCATAGCTCCCCCGCCAGCTCCCGACTCATGGGCAGCTGATGCCGCAAACGATGTTGCCATTTGGGCCATCAGGATGGATGCCGGTGCAAGCTTTACGCTGCCGGCCGCCGGAACAGGAACAAAACGTACCCTGTATTTTTACCGCGGTTCTTCATTAAACATCAACGATACCTTAGTTGATGCATCGCAGGCTGCCGAAGTAAAAGCTGACATGCCGCTCACATTGGTAAACGGTTCAACAGAAGGGTACCTGCTGGTTTTGCAGGGAAAGCCACTCAACGAACCGGTAGCCCAATACGGGCCCTTTGTTATGAATTCGCAGGCGGAAATCCAGCAAGCCATAAACGATTACAGGCGTTCCGAATTCGGGGGCTGGCCATGGCCGCGCTACGACGTTGTTCATCCCCGCAACCAGGGCCGGTTCGCCAGGTATGCCGATGGATCTGTTGAGAACCCCTGATTCAGCCAAACCCGGTTCGTTGAAATTTTATACCTTCAACCCCCGAAACCCAGGCTAAAATACTGTTGAAAATCCGGGGCTTTAAACCGACTTATGAAATTTATTATCGACGATAAAATACCTTACGTTAAAGGTGCTCTGGAGCCTTTCGGCGATGCTATTTATTTACCCGGCGCAAAAATTACTAACGACATTGTTAAAAATGCCGATGCGCTGCTGATCCGCACACGAACCCTCTGTAATGAAAAACTTTTGTCGGGTTCATCAGTAAAATTTATCGTAACGGCCACCATCGGGTACGACCATATTGATACCGTATACTGCAGGGAAGCCGGTATTGCCTGGACCAATGCCCCGGGTTGTAACAGCAGCTCGGTTGAGCAATATATAGCATCGGCGCTGGTAACCTATGGCCAAACCAAAAACCTCGAATTAAAAAACCTGTGCATCGGGATAGTGGGAGTTGGGCATGTGGGAAGCAAAGTTGCCCGCCTGTGCCGCCTGCTGGGAATGAAAGTATTACAAAACGACCCCCCCAGGGCACGAACCGAAGACCCGTCAGCATTTGTAAGCCTTGAACACATTATGGCCGAAGCTGATATTATTTCGCTTCATGTACCCTTAAACCTGTATGGTGATGATGCTACCTATCATCTCGCGGATGTCGGTTTTTTTTCGGGACTAAAACGAAATCCCCTGCTGATAAATACCTGCCGCGGAGAAGTGGTAAATACCTCAGCCATTAAAACAGCGCTGGCACAGGGAAAGGTTACGGAATACATCTGTGATTGCTGGGAACAGGAACCTGAAATTGACCTTGAGTTGCTGTCAATGGCCNNTTGGCAACCAGGTGATATTGAGCCACCGGTCAAACCGGTTTTTGAACTGAATGGCCTGAACAAAAACGAACAGCAGGTTATTACCGAGGCTATCCTGGCTACATACGATATCCGTGCTGACGATGTTGCTCTCAGGAACAATCCGGCCAGGTTCGAATTATTGCGCGGCGATTATCCCGTTCGGCGGGAATTTGCAGCTTATACAATAGTGCCCGTAAATATCGCGGACTCAACCATAGAACTGCTGAAAAATTTAGGTTTCGGTATCGCTGCTGCGTAGTTAGCTTAATATAATGCTGAAACCGGGTCCGGCAACGTGAATCTTACGTGCAAAAAAGAGCAAACAATAAATTATAAAAACTGAAAAACCAGGAATTTAATCATGTCGAAACTCCTTTCCCCTTTAAAAATAAAAGATATTACCTTCAGAAACAGGGTGGCTATATCGCCCATGTGCATGTATTCGGCTGTTGAAGGATTGGCAAACGACTGGCACCTGGTACACCTGGGAAGCCGCGCAGTTGGAGGTGCTGCCTTAATAATCCAGGAGGCAACTGCTGTGTCGCCCGAAGGTCGCATTTCGCCCGGCGACCTTGGTCTATGGGATGATGCGCATATCGAAATGCTTGGCAGAATGAATCGATTTATTCACGATCATCATGCGGTAGCAGGCATACAGCTGGCACATGCCGGAAGGAAAGCTGGTTGTGCAAAGCCCTGGGAAGGGGGCAAACAGCTGAAAAAACACGAAGGGGGCTGGTTAACAGTTGCACCATCGGCTTTAAGTTTGCATCCCGACGATGATTTACCCCTCGAACTGGACGAAGACGGAATTGCAAAAGTTATTGCCGACTTCAGGTCAGCTGCCGGAAGAGCAGTAACAGCAGGGTATAAACTGGTGGAAATACATGCTGCGCACGGTTACCTTTTACACCAATTTTTATCGCCACTCAGCAATCACCGCACCGATAAGTACGGCGGTAGTATTGAGAACCGTATCCGCCTTTTACTGGAAGTTGTAAGCGAAGTACAAACCGTATGGCCACAAAACCTTCCGCTGTTTGTCCGAATCTCCGCTACCGATTGGGCCGAAGGTGGGTGGAATGCCGACGAAGCTGTACAGCTCGCCTCAATCCTTAAAAACCTGGGTGTCGACCTGATTGATTGCTCTTCGGGCGGATTGGTGCCACACCAGAAAATACCTCTCGGCCCCGGCTACCAGGTGCCATTTGCCGAAAGGCTAAAAAAAGAAACCGGGATTTTAACCGGCAGCGTTGGCCTGATTACCGAAGCACAACAGGCTGAAGATATTCTACAGAAAGGGCAGGCCGATATGATACTGATTGCCCGTGAATCGCTTCGTGATCCTTATTTTGCACTGAATGCAGCAAAAATACTTGGCGATGATATGGTATGGCCTCTGCAATACCTGCGTGCAAAATAAAAAAGGTAATTACCCGGTCCAGAATAAAAAACAGGAGGCTGGTATAAGCCTCCTGTTTTTTATTCACCGGCTGTTTAACCGGCTGGTATATTGAGTTACCCAAGGATCTTTACACCGAAGAAAGGAAGTATGGATTCCATATTGTCCCTGGTAACAGGCAGGTAAAATTTGCCATCTTTAAATACAAAGTATACATATTCAAGGTGTGCTTTTTCGAAGTTACCATCACAAATTTCGCCATGTCCCTGGGTTTTGCAGAATTTATACAACCTGAACCCATTACGGGAAGTAACATACTCCATCAGTGCNNGAATACGAATCCACATTTTTAAACGGAACCTTCATGGTGGTGCCGTCACTGAGTTTCACACTCATATTTAATAAACCAGTTTTCATGGTTTGGCAGAAATACGTTTTACCGTTTACGCTAACATAATTGGTGGCTTCACCTCCGGCTTTC
>DGQJ01000086.1 GCA_002389705.1 Bacteroidales bacterium UBA4417 | reverse complement strand
AATAACAGCCCCGGGTGCCGATTTCGAATATTGCCGCAACGACCAGCCAATGGCTTTGCGGATAAAGAAATCAGGATGATCCGAAAGCCGCCTGCACAGGTCGAAAAGCAGTATCTGGTTTGTTGTTTTGCCGTACTTCAGCTGGTGGAGCAGGCATGAACGTTGCAGCCACAGGTTTCCCGATGCCATCCATTTCTCAATATATTCCATGCGGGTATCCGGGTATTTTTTAAACAGGGCACCCGCCAGATTAGGGGCAATAAAGTCAACTGTGTCCCACCACGATTTATGAATGATCATCCATTCTGCCAGATCGAGCAAACCGGGGCCGGCATTTTTAACCATTCTACCGGTAATATCCAGGGCTGTGTATTGCCATTCGCGTTGTGTCTGTTCCCAGGCAAAATATACCAAAGTTTCCAGGTTTTCGTGTGTTGGGTAACCTTCCTGTTGAAGAAATGTTTGTACCAACTTTCTGCGTAACGGCGACGGCAGACCGTAAAAATCAGATATGTTACGCATATAGGCTTTTGCTCCTGCAGCAATGTGAGAATTTGAATGCTGTTCGAATGCCGTTGCCAGTGGATCAAAGTAATTTACAACCATAGTATCATTATTTATAAATCATCGGTTTGCAGCTAGGTTATTTTATTTGCGGGCGCCAAAAGCATATTCGCCGGGTTTCAGGTTAGCAGTGGTAACTGTCCCCATTTTGCCGGAGCCTTCGGTTAAGCCGTTCAGTTGTTTCCACGGGTGGCCGGCACCCTGCCTGTAGAGCAAAAACGGTGGTATAGCCGGGGTTGCTGATATGGCCGGATAATACCCTGCTGAATTATTGTATTCAAATTTGGCTTTCGCCGAAAACCTTTTTGGGAATATCCCTTCTACAGTCCAGTATTGTGTGCCAATTATTTGCAGGCCAGGTTCGAGGAGTTGTGCTGTATCGGGTACAATCCAGTTGTTGGTAATACGTACCAGTGCCGAATCGGGCACTTTTTCAGCAATCACGGTGCAAAACGCCTGGGCAAAATCAACCTGTCCCGGCCGGGTTATTATTTTAACCTCATCGGTGGTGGCATCCGAAATTTTTTCATTCATATCGGCCATGGCAACATCAGGTACAAAAGGCAGGTGAAAAGTTTTTATACAGTTGGGGCCTGAAAAGATTATGGTATCTGTTACTGAATGCCATTTCTTATCCATAAAGGTAATTTCAAGATGATTGTTATTGGCATACTGTGTGCGGCCCAACAACCGCTGACGCACAAAAACGGTTACATTGTACCCGTTTTTACCCTTGTGGGTTGTAACCGAATCGACTGAAAAATGAGGAAATCCAGGTTGATAAACCCACGCCTCAAAAAATGGCTCCAGGTTAATTCCGCTGTATTTTTCCAGGAATATTTCCAGGTCTTGTGTTGATGCATATTGATAAGCATATTGGTTCAGGTAGGCTTTAATTCCGCCGAAAAACAAGCTGTCACCCATATATCCGCGCAGCGTATGCGCCACCTGTCCTCCTTTCTGGTAAACTGTAGTGCTGTAAGTCAGGGTTTGCGGTATTCCATAAAGGGCGTAGTAACCGCCATCGGTTATATGGGCCGATTGCAGCACATCTTTAAGTTTTGAGCGCATATTGTCCCTGTATGCTTTCGTTCCATAAATACCTTCACGAAACAGCGACTCGCACCATACGGCCCAGCCTTCGTTAAGCCACATATCCTCTGCCGAAGCACAGGTTACTTTATCGCCGAACCACATATGCGAAAGTTCGTGTGCATACCACCACTCCTGGTCGGTGGTACCGGTCCAGCCGCGGAAAGGATACGTTATATTGGAAGCGTGTTCCATAGCGCCCAGCCCGCCAGGCGAACCGGTAAACCCAACTCTCTCGAAAGGATAGGGCCCAAAATATTTCTCAAAAATCTGCAGTATCTGCCGCAGGTGAACAAAGGTTCCGGCTGTTTTGGCGGTATCGGATGGCCTGCAGTAAATTGTGATTGGCACCCTATTTTGCTGACCGCTAAAGGTGTCGCCAACAAGTTCGTATTTGCCGATGGTGGCCGATGCCAGGTATGTGGGAATGGTAAAATCAGTCTGCCAATGCCAGGTGGAGGTGTTATTGCCATGATCATGCACTTCGATGAGCCTTCCGCCACTGATGGCTTTTTTGTTGTTGGTTGTGGTCAGATAAACATCATACAGTGCCCTGTCGCGAAAATCGTCAATACACGGAAACCAGGCTTTCCCGAGGTTATGGGGTATGGCATCAAAGCCAACACCCAGGTTCAGCGCGTAATCACCCGAAAAATGGAAACCTCCCCAGCCACTGGGATCAACAAAAGGATGACCGTGGTAATATACTGTAACCTTAATTTTTTCGCCGCTGTCAATAGGCCGCGGCAAGGTAATAATTACCTGATTCGGGACCTGCGAAAATTCAGCAGTACGTTTTGCGCCGATAAAAACCGAATCTGCTTTCAGGCTGGCAAGTTCGAGCCTGACAGCGGATAACGGCCCGGTTTTAGCCAACAGCGATACTGTTGTGTAACCTTCTATGGTTTTATTCGTCTGATGAATACTTGTTAAATGGATGTCGTAATGTGTTGCTTCAACAGTATCACTATACACCGGTTTTGCCTTGTTTTCGTTGGCCGGAAATTGGGCAAAAGAGGTGTTGTGCGTGTAAAACATTAAAAAGATTGTTAAAAACGCAAATAATTTTGAGTTCGACATGTGTTTATATCAGGGTTACAATAACTTTGTAAAATTAATTCAATAACATACATCATACTAAGTTCCGAATTTATAACATCCTTTCAATGAAAAAAATTTTTTTAATAATCCCCTTTTTCCTGCTAATAACAGCAGTGAAATCGCAGGAGGTGTGGACACTGGAGAAATGTGTTGAATATGCCCTCTCCAATAACATACAGGTAAAACAGCAGCTGCTGCAGGTTAAAAGTGAGTCGGCGCTGTTGCAGCAGGACAAGCTGAGCCTGCTTCCTTCCCTAAACGGTGGCGCGAGTCACGGTTACAACTTTGGTCAGACCGTTGACCGTTATACCAACCAGTTTGCTACGAGCAGGGTTCAAACAGATAACTTTTACCTGGGTTCGAGCTTAACCCTTTTCGATGGTTTTCAGAAAATAAACCAGGTGAAACAGCGTAAATCCGATCTTGAAGCTACGCGTTACGAGACCGATAAATTTATGGATGATATTTCGCTGAATATTGCCACTGGTTATTTGCAGATTTTGTTTTATAACGAATTAGCGAAAACCGCCGAGAAGCAATTAAAAGCTACTGAACTGCAGGCACAACGACTGAAAACTCTTGTTGATGCAGGTGCACGTGCC
>DGQJ01000101.1:1198-7926 GCA_002389705.1 Bacteroidales bacterium UBA4417 | reverse complement strand
GCTGCAAAATTTTCTTTGAACCAAATAATGCAGGTCAGTGGGTGGCATATCCTCAAAATCCTACAGCAACAACCCCTTCCGAAGGTGGTGACCCTTATAACGACCAACGTGACAATGATTGGACAAACAAAGGCGCAAATTGTAAATACTCTCCGGTAAATTATTATTTCAAGGACAAAAACTATATTCCTGAACTTATGATTACTGCAGCCCAGGTACATTTGTATAAAGCCGAAGTCTATAACAGGGGATTAGGCGTTAGCAAAGATGCTAATGCTGCTATGAATGAATATGAAGCAGGTGTAAAAGCATCATGCAATTTCTGGACGCAAATCGCAATGGATTGCCCGAAATGGGTTGTAGCAAAACCTACATCATTACCCTCTGCAGGAGAACTTGTTGCTGTGGTAAACGATCCTAAAGTTAAATATAACACTGGTGATGAAGCAGCTTCGTTAAAGAAAATATATACTCAGATGTGGATAGATGGATTCCGTCAGCCTTGGGATATCTGGACTTTGTATAGAAGGACAGGTGGGAATCTTCCTAAGGATCCTGACAATCCTTCATATACTGAGAATAATTACGGAATTTATCACCGTTATACATATGCAGCTACCGAGCAGGATTATAATTCTGATAACTGGCATGCAGCTATGGGTGGTTCTGATACCTATGATACAAAAATCTGGTTGGAAAAATAATTACTTAATGAAAAGAATGGAGCGGGAATCAAATATTGGTTCCCGCTTTTTTTATTCCGAAAGGCAAAAAATGAAATGTGAGATTTAGTGTAAATCTTAATGGGATGTGCTCAGCAATTCCGGATGCTCCCCATGCACCTTTAGTATCAGCTCACCAAACAANNGAGGCATTGTTTTATTTCATTTGTATTGGTGCTGGTTAAAGCCTGCATAATAATGGTCATGGGCCATATTTTATCCTGCAGGGTATGCGGACTTCCGATTCCGGAGGCTGCCTTTCCGCTGAAATACCAGGGATTATCCTTGCTGAGCACAAATTTACGTGTACTTTTATAAAGCGGATCATTCAGCGCTATACATCCCAGGTACGGAAGTGCCAGCAGGCTGGGTACATTGCTGTCGTCCATCCACAGCCTGTTATCATAACCATCGGTTTCGAAAGCAATCACTTTGCCGTAATTCAGGTGATCGGCAATGGCATATTTCTTCAGGGCTTGTTCCACTTCATCTGCCAGGTTTTTACAACGCGTAGCCAGGGATGTATTACCGGTTACTTTTTCGGAAATTTCGCTAAGTTGTCGGAGCGAAACTACCGCGAAATAATTGGATGGCACCAGGAACGGGAAAATGGTGGCATCATCTGATGGCCTGAAAATGGAACAGATCAGTCCCACAGGCCTGATCGGATTACCCATTCCGTTGCCCGGAACGGTATCGGTTTGCCAGCTGGTAGTTCGTTTAAACGAATACGGGCCCTGGTTTTCCTTGCGTTGTTGTGTTTTAAAAGTGTTGTATACCAGCTCCATAGCCTCGTTCCAGCGGCTGTCGAAAACAGAGATATCACCTGTCGTTTTCCAGTATCCGTGTGCAAGCCGTATGGGGTAACAAAGCGAGTCGATTTCCCATTTACGCTCGTGGATGCCTGGTTTCATTTCGGTGATATCCGATTTCCATTCGCTCACTTCATCACCATCGAGAAAAGCATTGGCATACGGATCGAGCAGGATGCATTTCACCTGCCGGTTTATCACCCCGGCAATCAGTTTACGCAAAGGTTCGTCATTTGCGGTAAGCTGCACGTAAGGCCACACCTGGGCTGACGAATCGCGCAGCCACATGGCATGAATATCGCCGGTAATTACAAAGGTATCGGGCTTACCGGCAGTTTCGGAATAGGTAACGGTGGTGTCGAGTGTATTGGGAAAACAGTTTTCGAAAAGCCATGCCAGTTCAGGATCGGAAATATCTTTTTTTACGCGGGCAATGGTTTCTTCAACTGATTTGCTTACAAAATTGCGTTTGGCAACTGCGGGCCGGTGGCTTACAAAACCGGTCTCGGCCAGGGGCTGAAATGTAAATTTGTCGGTATAGCTGCTTAATGCCAGTCCGGCGATTCCAATGCCAGAAGTTTTCAGGAAATTTCGTCGTGAGTTCATGTGTGCAAATCGTTTCTGAATGTAGGAAATAATATTTTACAGGCAAAGATAGTCAGATTTACGGGCTGATCGGTGGACTGCCTCTGAAGTACTTTTTCTTGTTTTGTTAAAATATTTTCGCCCCAGGATGTTTTGCTCAGGCCGTTTTCGACCTGTTTTTAATATACGTGCTGGGTGAAACGCCTTTTATTTTTTTAAACTGTTCGTTAAAATTCGAAACATTGTTGAACCCGCTGTCGTAGCAGATTCCCGAAATATTCATCTTGTTTTCGAGCAGCAGTTTGCAGGCGTGCCCGATCCTGATTTCGTTTAATATGGAATGGAACGATTTATTGGTATGTTTCTTAAAATACCTGCAGAATGAAGTAGGAGTCATTCCCACCAGGGCCGAAACATCTTCGAGCCTGATGTCGTTCTGAAAATTTTCGATCATAAACCGGTGCGCCTTGTCGAACCTGTCAAAATCAACCGATTTCCGGATTTTGGAATACCCGGTACTTGCCAGCAGTTTTTTTTCAGTAGTTTTGGCCATGCTGTCCAGGATATCGAGAAGCCGCAGCAGTTTTTCAATACCTGAGGCATGGATGATTGCCTTCATCTGTATTTCGATATGTGCCTGTGCAGCACCAAAAAACTTAATCCCNNCGGGCCACAAGACCGGGTATGTTCTTTTTATAAATCGGATCGCTTTGCCATACGTGTGGAAGGTTCGGACCAATCAGCCCGATATCACCTTTCCCAAACGCCTCGGAGTGATCGCCAACAAAGCGTGAACCGGTACTTTTCTCAATATATATAATCTCGGTCTCCGGGTGATAATGCCAGGGCGTAAGTAAGCAAGGCACTTCTACTTCCAGACAATTGATACTATACTCTGATTCCTTATGCAGCTTTTCGTACAATACATCCATTTTTGTATCCGATTTTAATTTGAAACAGTAAAAATAGGATATTTTACCATTATTTTCTGAAAATCTGTTTGTAGTATTAATTTTATTCTGCCCATACTTTTGCATCATTACAGCTACGCAGGAATGCCAGGCTGCGGATTTTCTCCTAAGCCTGATTACATCATTCTTTAATCAGAGATAATGTTGTAAATTACATGAACAACTGAAAATGATCCGCTTTTTCAGGAAACACAATACATAAATTAGTAAACGGTGGAAAAACTTGCTTTAAAAGAAAAAATAGGGTACGCACTTGGCGATGGTGCCGCTAATATTGCCTGGCGCGGAGTTGCGACATTCCTGTTCATTTTTTATACCGATGTATTTGGTATAAGCCCTGCTGTAGTTGGCGTTTTAATGCTTATAGCCCGTTTTGGCGATGGCATTATTGATGTACTGATGGGCATTGTGTGCGACCGTACGAATTCGAAATACGGCAAATTCCGCCCCTGGATACTCTGGACTGCTGTTCCGCTCGGAATAACGTTATCGCTGCTGTTCACCACTCCCAACCTGGGTCCAACAGGAAAGGTTGTATATGCCTATGCAACTTACCTGCTGTTTTTCGTGATTTACACTGCCAGCAATATTCCCTATGGCGCCTTAATGGCAGTAATGAGCGGTGATGACAAAGAACGCACAAGCCTGGGTTCGTATCGCATGGTTGGCGCATTTACCGGAGGCATGGTTGTGCAGGGTGCCTTGTTGTTCCTGGTAGCTTTTTTTGGAAATATCAATCCCACCATCAACGTGAAGCAGCTTGAGGCTAAAAAGTATGAAGTCACGGTATCAACCCATCAGGATGTTAAAAATGTGCGCATCCAGACCAAAGATGGCTTTGCCATGTTTTCCTGGGCCGACACTACCCTTGCCGAAAGCCTGAATGTTCCTACCAAGGGTAAGAGTTTCTCAATGCTGGCGGGTAAAAACTACACTTTTATTGTGGATGGTGAGGAAGGCCTGGAACCGGCGCATATTTCGATCGTTGATCAGAAACATGGCTATAGCAGCGCAATTTACCTCTTATCGGTATTTCTCTCGCTGTTCCTTATCCTGACTTTTGCAACCACACGCGAAAGGGTTCAACCTCCCAAAGACCAGGAAACCAACCTGGGCAAGGACCTGAAAGATTTAATCCGAAACAAGCCCTGGATCATACTTTTAACCATCGGCTTATTATTTAATGTATATAATTCGATCAAGCAGGGGATCATAGTCATATATTTTTCGCACTACCTGCATAACCAGTTGCTGGCAGCCTCGTTTATGGTCGGATTAATGCTGGCATCCATTGCCGGAGCAATGATAACATCACCCCTGGGCAAACGCTGGGGTAAACGTAAACTTTTTATCATAGCGCTGCTGTTTTCGGGCTCGGTAAATGCTTTATTGTATTTCTGCGGTCCGGCAAATATTACAGCCATATTTACTTTGGGCATTATTTCCGAATTCGGAGCAGCCATTTTTCCCACCTTGTTTTTTGCCATGCTTGGCGATGCTGCCGACTATTCCGAATTCAAAAATGGGCGCAGGGCTACCGGCCTGGTGTATTCGGCAGGCTCATTCGCAACCAAATTCGGTGGTGGCATTGCAGGGGCCATTATTGGTTTCGTGCTGTCAGCCTTCAATTACAACGGGCAGGATGAAGTTGCAATACAAGGCGCCGTGCCCGGCATTGTTATGCTGATGAGCTGGATCCCGGCCATTGTTGCATTTATTGCAGCAGCCGTTATGACCTTATACCCGTTGAACCAGAAAAAGATGGATGAAATCACCCAGGAACTGAACCACCGGAGATTAAAAGAACTCGCTGATTGAGCGTAGTTTATAGAAAAAATATTAATCAGAATACCTTTTAAAATCATTAACATGAAATTCGGATATTTCGACGATCAGCCCAGAGAATATGTAATTACAAACCCGCGCACGCCATGGCCCTGGATCAATTACCTGGGAAACGAGGACTTCTTCTCGCTTATTTCGAACACAGCTGGCGGATATTCATTTTATAAAGATGCCAAATTCAGAAGGCTTACCCGCTACAGGTACAACAACGTGCCTATGGACAGCGGAGGAAAATACTTTTACATTAAAGACAATGAAACTACCTGGTCGCCGGGATGGAAACCCTGTAAAACAGAGCTGGATAAGTACGAGTGCCGCCATGGCATGAATTATACGATTATTAAAGGCGAAAAAAACGGGGTATCGGCTTCGGCACTCTACTTTGTTCCGCTTAAAACACTGGCCGAAGTTCAGAAACTGACCCTGGTGAATAACTCAAATGAAATCAAGAACTTAAAACTTTTTTCGTTTGTTGAATGGGCACTGTGGAATGCCGCTGCCGATATGGAAAATTTCCAGCGTAATTTTTCGACCGGCGAGGTTGAAATTGAAGGCTCCGTAATTTATCACAAAACGGAATACCGCGAACGCAGGAATCATTATGCCTATTACTCGGTGAATGTGCCGGTACAGGGCTTCGACACCGATCGTGAATCATTTTTCGGGCTGTATAATGGTTTTGATGAACCACAGGTGGTAGTTGATGGAAAAGCACGTAATACAGTGGCACATGGATGGTCGCCCATAGCATCGCATTTTATCGAAGTGCAACTGATGCCCGGCGAATCGAAGGATTTAATTTTTGTGTTGGGTTATGTCGAAAATCCCGACGATGAAAAATGGGAAGCAAAAGGGATTATCAACAAAACCAAAGCCAAAGCAACCCTTGCTGCATTCGATACCGCCGGTAAGGTTGATACCGCTTTTGCTGAATTGAAAAACTACTGGGACCAGCTTTTTGAGGTATATTCAGTTCAGTCGGGCGATGACAAACTTGACAGGATGGTGAACACCTGGAACCAGTACCAGTGTATGATTACCTTTTGTTTTTCCCGCTCAGCTTCATTTTTCGAAAGCGGGATAGGCCGGGGAATGGGTTTCCGCGATTCGAACCAGGATTTGCTGGGTTTTGTACACCTGATCCCCGAACGCGCCCGCGAACGCATCATCGATATTGCTTCAACACAGTTTGCTGATGGCGGATGCTATCACCAGTACCAACCATTAACCAAACGAGGGAACAACGATATCGGGGGCGGTTTTAACGACGACCCTGTATGGCTTATCCTCGGTACCATCAGTTATATCAAGGAAACCGGCGATTTCTCAATTCTCGACGAACAGGTGCCTTTCGACAATGATATGTCACAGGCCCGCAGCATGTTCGATCATCTCACTGTTTCGTTCGACCATGTGGTGAATAACCTGGGACCTCATGGCCTTCCGCTTATAGGCCGTGCCGACTGGAACGACTGCTTGAACCTGAATTGTTTCTCCTCGGACCCCAACGAATCGTTCCAGAACACCGAAAACAAAACCGAAGGTAGTAAGGCAGAGTCGCTGATGATTGCCGGTTTGTTTGTTATTTATGGTCGCGATTATGTGAAACTTTGCCAGCGACTGGGTAAAGATGCCGAAGCCAGCCGTGCTCAATTGCTTGTTGACACCATGGTAAGCGCCGTTAAAAAGCATGGATGGGATGGCGAATGGTTCCTGAGGGCTTACGACTATTTTGGAAACAAAATCGGCAGCCACGAAAACGAAGAAGGCCAGATTTTTATCGAGTCGAACGG
>DGQJ01000101.1:0-1185 GCA_002389705.1 Bacteroidales bacterium UBA4417 | reverse complement strand
GAAATATCCTCATATCCAGAAGGGTATAAGGAAAATGCAGGTATATTCTGTCATAACAATCCATGGATCATTATCGGCGAAACAGTTGCCGGCAACGGAAACCGTGCCTGGGAATATTATCAGAAAATTTGCCCTTCGTACCTCGAGGACATCAGCGAACTTCACAGAACAGAACCGTACGTGTATGCACAAATGATTGCCGGTAAAGATGCTTTCAGGCCTGGTGAGGCAAAAAACTCCTGGCTCACAGGAACTGCTTCGTGGAATTTTTACACCATTTCGCAGTTTATCCTTGGCATTCAGCCCGATTACGACGGGTTACGAATCGATCCATGTATCCCGGTCAGCTGGAAAGGTTTTACCGTTACCCGAAAATTCAGGGGAGCAACCTACCACATCGAAATCCAGAATCCGGATGGTGTATCCAGGGGTGTAAAGCAATTATCTGTGGATGGGAAAGTGCAAACCTCAAACCTGATCCCGGTTTCAAAAGGAGGCGAAATACATCATGTGCAGGTGGTGCTGGGTGAGTAATTATACAAGAGCCTGAAGTTACAACATACTTAAAAGGCTTTAATCATTTGACGTCTACTCAATTCGGCTTTTAATGGTTAAGCAATATCATTCGCAGCCTGATAAGTAATAATTTAAGTCGTGCTCAGGATAATTTTCATAAGCATGTATGCGAATTATCTAAACCGTACTTGCTCTGAATAACCGGTTATTTGAGGAATTGAATTGAAACTGCCCTGTATTACATTTACCATGTCGAAACATATTGGGGCTGACTTCAGATTGTGTCAGAAAATTTTGAAAAATCATCGAAAACCCCAAAAAACTGCATCCTGAAGGCTATGATTTTTACAGGGCTAAAAGTTAACAACAGATAAATGCTGAACTTTGTGGTTTATGATGAAACACGTCTCAAAAAAACTAAACAACTGGCACAATGAAAAGGCTTTTATTTACAGGACTCTTGATTACACTGATGGTATCGTTTGCTGACCTTTTGTTCGGACAGGAACCGCAGATTACGAACATCGGAAACAGAACCACCATCACTTTAAACGGTGTTTGGAAGTACGTTGTTGATCCGTATCAAACCGGGTATTACGATTACCGGCGCGAAGTCCGCGATCAGCAGGCCGATCCCAGCAAATCGGAGTCTCTTTTCCTGGGTTACAA
>DGQJ01000099.1 GCA_002389705.1 Bacteroidales bacterium UBA4417 | reverse complement strand
GTTAACTATTTTGTCGTAACAAAGCTCATCGAAAACATCAATTTCGATGATGCGTTGAACTTCAACCGGATCAGGCGAAAAGTCCGGTCGCTGCCAGCAGAAACCAACATAAGGATACACGATAAAATTACTTGGCCGCACATAAAACCGGCTCAGTTGGCCAATGATTTCAAGTTTGTTGGTATCAATGCCTATTTCTTCCCGTGTTTCGCGAAGTGCGGTATATTCAAAGTCAACATCGGTATCTTCGGCTTTCCCACCCGGCAGGCTAATCTGGCCCGAATGTGTGCCTTCATATTCATTTCTTAAAATGACTACGGTTTTTAAGTTGCCATTAACCGGGTACAAAAGTATGAGCACTGCGCTCAGCATGGCATCGGGCCTGATGTCACCATTTTTTAAATCCTGAATCCTCATTTCAGGTGCCAGCCTCAAATGGGCTTCAACACCTGGTAGTGTTGCTGTTAACAGCTGTTTCAGATGTGTTAAAAAAATCCTGGTTTGTTCAGCAGAAGTAAAAGAATATTTCATCCGATAAAATAATTAAACAACAGGTTAAACCTAATTTGCCGCCTGTTTGTTTTACAAAAGTAAGATTTCTTTGCCGGGCGACTTCTGTTTCACCGGTAAATGTTATCTTTGCAGTATTAATAATTATCATGAAAAAGCAGCAGTTAAAATCATCGGATTCAACCTCTGAATTATTGACCAGCAGGAAAGAACTTATCCTGTTCAATGATGATGTTAATTCATTTGATTTCGTTATTGAAAGTTTGGTCGAAGTCTGCGACCACGACCCGGTTCAGGCCGAACAATGCGCGCTTGTCGCACATTTTAAAGGTAAATGTGGCATAAAATCTGGAACACTTACCGAACTTATACCTATGAATAATGAACTTAACAACAGGGGAATATCCACTGTTTTATCCTGATTTAAATAAATAACGAAATGAATAAGATTACCAGAAATGTGGTTGCCTGCCTGATCGGCTTTGCAATTATCTCGTGTACCAAAGTTCCGATTACAGGTCGTAAACAGCTTAAATTACTACCCGACAGCATGATGGCTGAAATGGGTCAAACCAATTACGCGGCATTTTTAAAAGAAAACCCGGCTGTTAGCCCGCCAACCCGGCAGTCGGCCGAAGTTACTGCCGTTGGGCTGCGCATCAGTAAAGCTGTTGAAAAATATATGAAAGACAATAATTTGTCACAAAAAATTGCTGGTTATAAATGGGAGTTTAATGTGGTCGACAGCAAAGAAGTAAATGCATGGTGTATGCCCGGCGGAAAAGTGGTTGTATATACGGGCATTTTGCCTCTTACCAAAGACGATGCCGGACTTGCTGTTGTAATGGGGCACGAAATAGCACATGCCATTGCTGATCATGGCAATGAGCGAATGAGCCAGGAATTGGCTGTTCAGGCCGCTGGTATCGGGCTGCAGGTATTTATGCAAACCAAGCCACAGGCTACCCAGGATATTTTCATGTCGTCCTTTGGCGTTGGATCGCAGCTTGGGATACTTGCATACTCACGCCAGCATGAGCTGGAAGCCGACAAACTTGGCCTTGTTTTTATGGCTATGGCTGGGTATAACCCGGAGCGTGCCGTATCATTCTGGCAGGAAATGTCAAAAATGGGCGGTAATAAGCCTCCTGAAATTATGAGCACCCACCCGAGCGATGAAAGACGTATCGCCCAGATTCAGGCTTTCCTCCCTGAGGCTAAGAAATATTTTATCGCTTACACACCGGAAACAGGTACAAAAAGCAATACCGGAACAACCACCCAGCCCAAAACCACTACAACACCCTCTAAAACCACAACACCTGCCAAAACTACAACCCCGGTGAAAAAGTAACCAGGAAATTAAACCGGCTACATCTAATTGTTAAGAACATAATTATTATACTCATAAAAAACCAGGCCATGAATCCGAATCAGCAAACCCGAATTCGTATATCAATGAAGCAGGTGAATTGTTTTAAGGCATTTCCCGGGCATAAGGGCTGGTAGTTAATAACTTACTGACAAAATTTAACCCTTCGGCCCGGAACTTATACCGGGCCTTTTTTTTAAGTGTATTTGAAGTAAAACCACCGAATGGATTTTTAAATGAAGCACAAAGAACTCACCGATAATCAGAAATACAGAATTCTTTATAAAGAATTGTTGCGCTCCTGCAGTTATATTGCCGAACGGAACAACAGGATGCTCATTAAACAGGCTTTTATCGAAGTGCTGCGTCATTTCGGTAATGCAACCAACACCCAGGGTGAGTTTCAGCTTGCACATGCGGTTGCAGTTGCCCGGATTACTGCCGACGATATGGGACTGGATACAAACAGTATCATATCAGCATTGCTGCAACAAATGCCTGTTACTACCCCGCAGCAATCCGAAGCGCTAAAAAAACGTTTCGGAACTGACACTTTCAATATCATCAGGGATCTACAGCTTATTTCAGGCATCAGAATGGATAAAATTACCATTATGCCCGAAAATTTCATTCAGCTTTTACTCAGCATTTCGGGCGATATACGCGTATTGCTGATAAAACTGGCCGATCGTATTAACCTGATGCGCAATATAGGTCTGCTATCGGTGGCTGATCAAAAACAGGTTTCAACCGAAACGCATAACCTGTATTCGCCGCTGGCTCACCGGCTTGGACTATACAAAGTAAAAGCCGAACTCGACGACCTGGCCATGCAACATACCATGCCTGAAGTATACAACAGCATAAAAAAGAAAATTGAAGATACAGCCAAAGAGCAGAAAAAATACTTCGAGGAGTTTATCGTTCCTATTCGCAAAAGCTTGCAGGCTGCTGGCATGCAATTCGAAATAAAAGCCCGCACCAAGGCCATTCCTTCTATTTATTCAAAAATGAAAAAGCAGGAAATCGAATTTGATGAAGTTTACGATTTCTTTGCCATTCGCATCATCCTGAAAGCCAGCCCTGAAAACGAAAAGGCAGATTGCTGGAGAGCCTATTCTCAGGTTACGGATATTTACCCGCCGAATACTTCGAGGCTGCGCGATTGGATTTCTGCGCCCCGGCCCAATGGTTACGAATCATTGCATGTTACGGTTGAAGCACCTGGTAACAACTGGGTAGAAGTACAGATACGGAGTGAACGGATGGATCACTACGCCGAAAAAGGTATGGCTGCACATTGGAGATATAAAGAGCAGAAAGGAACCAAATCCTCTGCCGACGACTGGTTGCAGAATATCAGGTCAATTCTTGAAAAGTATACTCCCGGCGACGATGAAATTGCCCAGACCGCCGGCATTAAAATGTTATCGGACCATATTTTTGTTTTTACTCCCGAAGGACATCTGAAAAAACTGCGATCGGGCGCAACGGTTCTCGATTTTGCCTTTGAGGTGCATACCGAAGTAGGCCAACATTGTTCAGGAGCTAAGGTGAATAAGCTTTTTGTCCCTTTAAAATATGTACTAAAAACCGGCGACCAGGTTGAAGTCATCACTTCGAAAAACCAGAAACCCAATATCGACTGGCTGAACTGGGTTACTTCGTCGAAGGCGATTTCGAAAATAAAACGAATTCTGAAAGATGCCGAGTTCTCGCAGTCGGAAGCAGGAAAGGATCTGCTGATGCGGAAACTCGGCCAGTTAAAGGTTGATTATAACGACGATATCGGTAACAAACTGGTTACTTATTTTAAGGCGGTAAGTGCGCTGGATCTGTTTCATGGTTTGGCAGAGGGAAAATATGACATACAGAAAGTAAAAGAAGCCCTGATACCTCCTGCTAAAGCAGAAGAGCCCAGGCCGCCTCTAAAACCTTTTACCAAAATTAATATTTCGCAGGATAAATCAGGCAAACAGAAACCGCTGGTTATTATCAACGAGAACACTCCGCTAACTGATGTTAAGTTTGCACGCTGCTGCCAGCCAGTTTACGGGGACGATATTTTTGGTTTCGTAACCGTTTCTGAGGGTATAAAAATTCACCGATCCAATTGTACCAATGCCTCCGAAATGCTCGAGCGTTACCATTACAGGGTTGTTCAGGCCCGGTGGGCCGAGCAGTCGGAGCTCACATCATATGTGGCCACCATACGATTAAGCGGAAACGACCAACCAGGGATATTAAAGGATATTACAAATATTGTATCAGTTGATTTAAAAGCCGATATCCGCTCGATTAATCTCAATTCGCACAATGGCAAATTCGATGGTTCAATTATGGTGAATGTCAATGGGAAAGCACATCTGAGCCTAATCATCGGGAAACTTGTGCGCCTGAAAGGCATACGCAAGGTAAGCCGCGAAAGCTGATGAGCTGTTGATTGATTTCCGATTATCACTCTATTACAGATCAAACGAATGTTATCTTTGCATTTTTGAATTTGTAATAAATGAAATATCCCGGCTATACTTCCGGTAATTTAGTGCTCACTGAAGGATTATGGTACCCTTTCATAGTACATAACCTTATTCAGCTTCAGGATGATGCCTGGTACTTTGTACTCAGGGATATAAACGGGCTGAAACATTTTTTGCCGGCCGAATATTACCAGGACTATCAGATTAAAACCGGTGATGAAATTTCTTGCAAAATCGACAAAATTAACTGCACCGGACGAATTTACCTCGAACCCAGGCATCCTCACTATACCGAGGGCGAAATTTATGATTTTGAAACCGTTAAAATCCTCGATTCTGGCAACGGTTTAATACTGATAGTGAAGGAAACAGGAGGAAATTTCATTGAAGTTTCAACTGAAGGACATTCTTTAGATGACCTAAAATCTAAAAAAATAGTTCAATGCCGTGTTAAAAGCATAAAAAAAGGAAGCCCGATTCTTGAATTGGTATAATATTTTCATTACTATATCTATTATGTACCTATATATCAATATCATAAAAAATATTGTTCTTATTAACAATTGTTAATAACTCATGTGAGGCGATTGTGTGGCGATTCCCATTAAAAATGCTTGACAAAGGAGGCTGCTTGTTGTAATTTTAATTCACCGGACGAGATCATGGTAACCCGGCCCTGGAGCGGACACCGAACTTCTGAGAAGGAGGGAAGTTCCAACCCCTGAAAAGCAAAAGTTGATTACCCGAAAGGGAAATTTATCGGCGCCTATCAGCAAGCCAGTTAGCCTGAAGGAGTCATCGGGCATGCAACAAGCTGAACTGATTAACCGCAAGGAAAAGAAGAACAGTGGCATCGTTAGATGCAATAGGAAGGAGGATTGAAAGCGTTGTATTGGTAACAATACAATATTGATATCCAAACAATTGAAATGCGGGCTGCAAAGTCGGCGGAGTAAAAATGTTAACCATCCTTGTTGCTGTAAGTTCCCAATGATACTCATCAGGTCAGGAAATAGCAGGCAAAGGCTGAAAAGCCGAGTTTGTAAAAGCCTCCAGATCGCCGAAGCGCGGCACACGGCAGGAGAGCCAGACTGGTAACAGTATAGTTCAACAGGCCGAAGCTGGAAAAAGTCAGAAGCCGCAAGGCCGAAAACTAATCCGGCGAGCCGGGGTAACCAGGGATGTAAAAGTTCCTGTTACTTACAGGTGTTAACGAACCCACGGGCAAGTTAGCAACAACGCTTCGAATGCAGAAACCGGCAACGCGCAAGCGTGGTCAGTACCTGAATCGCGAAAGCGACAAGGTTCGAAGCCCGGAATCAGGCTCATAGATCTTCCCCGTGAAGAAAACTAAAGTTTGAAACCAGTGCCGGAAAAAACAGAAAGTGACGCCAGTCGTCCTTTCTGAACAGAGCAGGACATTGCTGAAAAGTGATGCCAACCTGCAGATTCTGCGAAGCAAACGCCGGCCACAACTAACAGCTACGGTTGCTGGTTGCGAAATGGGGAACTATCCGAAAAGATGGTTCCCCATTGCTTTTTATAACGATTGATTACGTTACTGCATATAAATAAAAAAAGGGTAAGCTACTTATATCGCACCGCTCAACCATTTACCCTTGCTACATTCCTGTCCTGGGGGAGTTCAATGGGAGCTGGTCGTATAAGACTTACCCGGATGCAAAAGTACAACTTTTTGGATAAGAAAAAACAACAGGTATATTTTTTTACCATTTTTGGCCAAGTTTCTTACCTTTGCACTTATCTAACCCCTATAAACATTACGCCATGGAAAACAAAAAAGCATTCTACAATTCAGCCCTTAAATCGGGTCTTATTATCGGTGCAGTTTCGATAGTAGTATTTATTCTAATGTATGTTGCTGACATAAAACCTGTTGGTATTATGATGCCCATTGTAATTATGCTTGTTGGGCTAGCAATTAGTATTGGAGTGCTGGTGTACCTGTTCAAAAGTTATAAAACCCAAATCGGCGGTTATATTACTTTTGGTGATGCCTTTTTGTACTGCTTTATTGCCCTTTTAGCAGCAACTGTGCTTTCAAGTTTATTTACTTTTTTATTTATCCAGTTTATAGAGCCAAATTATTATATGAATATATTGGAAGCTCAAAAGACATATATGGAGAATTATCTTTCAGGAAAAGTGACGGAAGAACAGTTGGCGCAAACGCTGGATAAAATGGATGCTGAAGCAGCCAAAATGACACCGGTATCTAATTTGATAAAAGGACTTGTAGGGGGAGTAATTTTTGATGGAATTATAGCGTTAATTGTTGGCGCAATTATGAAGAAGAAACCTGAAATGTTTGACAGTTCTTCAACAGGAGGCGTAATTTAAATCACTTATGGACATTTCGGTCATTGTACCATTACTTAACGAAGAAGAATCTCTGCCGGAGCTTTGCCAATGGATAGAGAAAGTGATGCGTGAAAATAAGTTCACATACGAGATCCTGCTCATCGACGATGGCAGTTATGACAATTCATGGAATGTAATCCAGCAGTTACATGCAACAGACAAGCGGATAAAAGGCATCAAATTCCGCAGAAATTATGGAAAATCTGCTGCCCTCAATACCGGATTTAAAACGGCTGCAGGTAATGTTGTAATTACCATGGATGCCGATTTGCAGGATAGCCCTGATGAAATACCTGGCTTGTATAAAATGATAACTGAGGATGAGTACGACCTGGTTTCAGGTTGGAAAAAAGTGCGGCACGATCCCTCGCTTACCAAAAATATCCCATCCAAATTTTATAATGCCATGACCAGCCGGATGTCGGGCGTAAAACTTCACGATCACAATTGCGGGCTTAAAGCATACAAAAAGGATGTGGTGAAAAGTATTGAGGTATATGGCGAAATGCACCGCTATATCCCGGTTATCGCCAAATGGAACGGATTCAAAAAAATAGGGGAGAAGGTAGTTGAACATCGCAAACGCAAATTCGGCGTAACCAAATTTGGCGTTAACAGGTTTGTGAATGGCCCGCTCGACCTGATTTCGATTATGTTTGTTTCAAAATTTGGAAAAAAGCCCATGCATCTTTTTGGTATGCTGGGCATGCTGCTCTTCCTCATTGGTTTTGCTATTGCCGGGGTGTTGGCATACGCTAAGTTTTTCCTGGCCGAATACAAAATGACCGACAGGCCGCTTTTTTATTTCGGCTTGCTGAGTATGGTGCTGGGAACACAACTTTTCCTTACGGGTTTCCTTGCCGAAATGGTGGCACGCAATTCGCCCGAGCGAAATCATTACCTGATTGAAAAAGAATTATTCTAAGAACAAACCCCTCAGTGAACCTGGAAGTAATCGAATGGAAAAACGCAAGGTTATCATTATAGGTACAGCATATCCATTCAGGGGCGGGGGAATGTCGACATACAACGAAAGGCTTGCCCGTGCATATATGCAACG
>DGQJ01000391.1:4398-5552 GCA_002389705.1 Bacteroidales bacterium UBA4417 | reverse complement strand
TTGAAGCCGAAGCCGAAGAAGTTTCGTTACATCAATTTATCGGGTACTGCCGGCAGGGTCCATCGCACGCCTGGGTCGAAAAAACAGAAATCCAATATTGCCCGTTTCAGGGTTTCGAAGAATTTACAAAAAGATAATAAAACAGGTAACCTTTCACTGCATTACGTCCAAAGGTTAAGGCTACTGAGTATTTCACGGTGCATTCAGCCGGAGCAACACAGCCAGAATTCCATTTCATTTGTTATATAAACCTGTACTTGGGTATTTGTGCAGCATTTGTGCTTGTTTTAATTTATTGCTAACCAAATTTTTCGAACCATGCCATATGATTTTTCACTTTCGAGCGGGGTGCTGGCCAATGGCCGCACAGCACATTATGCCATCCTTAACGGGGCTTCACAGCCTAAATTTTTAATCGGGTACCGGACCATGTACGATGGAAATATTGGTCTGTACAACACCCAGGTAAGCCCGGGGCTGGTTTACGACCCGGCTCATTATGTTAATGATTTCGGATTCTGGGCATATTTTATTCATCCCACGGCACAGGCCGAAAGCAAAGGCTCATATCTATGCCTGAATACTTACGACCGGGCAAAATTTACCTTTAGTTTTATGCAGTATGCAGCCCATGTTCCCAATGGCGATTTTGTTAAATTTTTCAGAAAACTGCTCACATTACCCAACGCTGCTGACTATTTCCCGAAACTGATGCTTCAGAACTCGCATATTTTTTACCGAAATGCGAACGGAACACTTTCGCAGCTGGAGAGCGATACCTCCACCCAGGCACTGATGGATTACCTGAATCCGACGCTGAACGAGGTGGAAAACCAGGAACTGATCTGCGCAGCCCGCATGATACACTGGGCCTCGAACGATGCGGCACATCGCAAAACGCAGGTGGAACTGGCTATACAGCATTTTAAAAACAATATGGTGGAATATCATAAGCGGTTTAACCTGCATGGAGTACCGGCTAAAGTGTGCCAGGTGATTTGCGATATACGGCACCAGGGAAGGGCTACCAACGATCGTATTGCAAATGCGCTCAACACGGGAGGCAATTACAACCTGGCATTTACCAACCTTTGTTCGATAGGTGCTGCCAATTACAACCAGCGAATTACTACTGTGCGTAATACCATTAATGG
>DGQJ01000391.1:0-4300 GCA_002389705.1 Bacteroidales bacterium UBA4417 | reverse complement strand
TGTTCTGATAATAACAGAGATTTCTGTGAAATTTTTACAACAATAGACTTCAAAATATCTTTATTCGAAACCTGGCTTATTGATGCCAATCGTCCTGAGCCATTATTCCACCATCAACCCAAAGCCAGCTGATTTTTTCGTAATCAAAAGCTACTTCTTCGTATTCGGCATAACGGGTTAAATCAGGATTTTTATTATTCAGCATCCGAAAACTGATATCAACAATACGCGCATTTACCAGTTTAACGGTATAGTGCTGTTTCTCGGTTCCGATGCCGGTAGCCGAGCGCAGGTTTGGCGTCCAGAATTGCAGTTCCCATTCCACAATATTTTCATTGTTAACCAGCATATTATACAACAAGGGCGACGACTTATCAATTTCCTTTGTAATTACAAAAGGTTTGTGCATTCGCCGGCCTGTCGACATACCGCTGGCTTCATCGTGAGGTACCAGCACCTGGTGACTGGCAGCAATCACCATAATTTTGCCTTCGCGGCCCTTTTGGTTAACCGAGCCTTTTATTTCGCCTTGTTTCTGACCTTTCAGTTTCAGATACGCATTGAGTGCCATAGGATTATTTTTTTAGATGATGATAAAACCATATGATTATCAACTAATAACAATCCGTTATCAAAACTGTTTCAGTCCAAATTGCGAAAAGCATAAAACAAAAGCCGGCCAATCAGAATTATTAACGCGGCAAGCTGCAATCAGGAAATTTTGGTAGCACGCAGTACTTCGCGTTTACCGGGCGGGCCGGGGAGTTTTTCGATAGCAAACCCGGCGGCTTTGAGGGCTCTTTTCACGTTACCTTTGCAGCTGTATGTAACCAGAATACCTCCCGGGGCAAGTGATTTATAAATTTGGGTAAAAATATCTGTGGTCCACAATTCAGGTTGCACATCAGGGCCAAAAGCATCGAAAAAAACCAGGTGAAACTGCCCGTCGCGTAAGCTTATATCTTCGAGTTTTGCCTGTAATTTGCTGATAATAAAATAATCGCTGAGAAACGAAGGGTACGTCCAACCGGCATTATGAATTTTATTAAAGTAACCCGCCGCCTCGGGACTGCCGATGCGTGAAGGGTAATTCAGTTTTTCGATCATATCAGCGCTAACCGGCATGGGCTCCACAGCCACATAATTGATGCGACGGCGTTGTTTTTTGGCTTCGAGCACAGCCAGCAAAGCGTTAAGACCCGTACCAAAGCCAATTTCGAGTAAATTAATTTCATGCACATCAGGTGAGATATGATGTAAACCATTGTGGATAAAAACCAGTTCCGACTCCTGGATGGCACCATGCGTGGAATGGTAATGTTCGTTAAGCCCGGGCAAAAACAAGGTGTGGGAACCGTCGGCTGTGGTTTGCAGGATAATGTTTTCCAAAATACCAGGATTTATTATGAAATTCAGGTCGGGATTAACCCGGATGAAACATGAAATTACTGAAGCAATAAAATTACATCAAATGCGACAAATCCTAAACAAATAGTTTGTATTTTTATATCAGCTGCTACAAGCCCTGGCTTGTTCCGGCGATGGATTGTTTATCATCAAAATAAAGGCTATTCGTAATCCGTAAAATTCCACTATATGCTCGAAAAAATAGATATTGAAAACGTACTGTTCCTGGATATTGAAACTGTTCCGGCATTTGCTGAATACAGCCAGCTGGACGAAAGAATGAAGAAGCTCTGGAACAAGAAAGCCGAGCGATTAAATTCGTATACTAATACCACCGACGAAAATCAAAGCCCTGAACAATTATATGGCCGGGCAGGTATTTATTCGGAATTCGGAAAGATCATCTGCATCTCCGTAGGGGCCTTTTTAAAAGGTGAATTTCGTATTAAATCTTTTGCCGGGCACGATGAAAAAGCATTGCTTGCTGAGTTTGCCGAATTACTGAACAAACGGTACAACAAGCCTGAGCACCTGCTTTGTGCCCACAATGGCAAAGAGTTCGATTTTCCGTATATGGCGCGCCGCATGCTGGTACTTGGTATTGCAGTTCCCCAGATTCTTGATTTATCGGGCAAAAAACCATGGGAAGTCAATCATTTGGATACCATGGAATTATGGAAGTTCGGCGATTATAAAAACTTTACTTCGCTCGATCTGCTGGCTGCCATATTCAATATCCCAACGCCCAAGGACGATATCGACGGGAGCCAGGTTGCCGATGTATACTATAACCAGAACGATTTGCCACGCATTGTTCACTACTGCACCAAGGATGTGCTTACCGTGGCCCAGATTTTCCGCAGGTATCGCGGTGAGCCGCTTATTGAAGAACAGGCAGTGGTGATAGTGTAAGGAATTTTCGATTTACCCTGCCGGCTGTTGGCATTCATTGTGGGAGACATCAATCATAGAACAATTAACTTTAAAATTCATACTATGAAAAATTCAATCAAATTATTGGGACTATTATCATTCCTTTTGATAGGATATTTTAACACTTCAGCTTGTACTGGCATTCGCCTAATAGCAAAAGATGGTGGAGTAGTTTATGGGAGAACCATGGAATGGGGCGCATTTGATTTACATTCCCGGGTAGCGATAATCCCCATTGGTTATAAGTTTACAGGACTTACTCCTGATGGTAATAATGGTAAGAAGTTTACGGTTAAACACGGTATTGTTGCGCTTGATATGCTTGGGAAAGATTATTTAGCTGATGGCATGAACGACAAAGGGTTGACTGTAGGTTTATTTTATCATCCGGGATATGCAAAATATCCGGAATATGATAAAACCAAAGCTGCTGATTGTATTTCAGCTCAGGATTTAACTACTTATATTTTATCGCAGTTTTCCAACATCGAAGAAGTAAAAGCAGGTATGAAGGAAATTACTGTAATAGGTGTTGTTGAAAAAGCAATCGGAATTGTTGTTGATGCGCATTGGATGGTTACTGACAATTCAGGGACTTCGGTAGTGATAGAATTTACCGGGGGAGAACTGAAGATTCATGATGCACCTCTGGGTGTTATCACAAATGCTCCAAACTACGATTGGCATATGACCAATTTAAGTAATTACTTGAACCTTTCCATGTTTTCAGTAGAACCTAAAAATTTATCCGGAGTTAAGTTTGCTCCAACTGGTGCTGGTTCCGGGATGATAGGACTTCCAGGCGACAATACACCACCTTCACGATTTGTAAGGGCGGTTACCTGGACACAATCTGCAAGGAAAATTGAAAATGCGAAGGAAGGTATTTACGAAGCTTTCAGAATACTTGATAACTTCAATTTACCCTTAGGACCTGATGGAGCAGAAGGTTCGGGAGCAGGACATAACAAGGATATCATGAGAAGCTCCACAATATGGACCACCGCCTGGAATTTGCGGGACATGACTTTGAATTTTCACACTCAACACAACAGAAGAGTAAGGAGTATTAACATCAAAGCGATTAACTTCTCGCAAATAGGCGATGAAATTGTTCACATAACAATTGACGAGAAAAAAGAACAAGATATTTTAGACATCACACCTAAATTTAAATAACAGAAAAACAACGAAATGTCGACATTTTGTATAAGTGATGGCAGACAATGTGGTAATTATCAAGGGTTATTGCCCACTCAAACTGTGTAGCGGTTTGAAAGGAAACTACCAAGCAATCTGCCTCTACTCATACAATTTACCGATGTGATCAGGCGGGGATTTACGATTCGGGTGGATGCCAGGATGCAGATCAGCTAGTTAGTATAGTAATTATGTCACCCGGATTGATCATGGATTCGCCATATTCACATTGGACCACGCTTCAAGGTCCAGAATGATGTAAACCTTTTATAAGTTCTAAAAGTTTAAACGCTTCAACTCCTCAAACCCTTCAAACTCATCAAACACACTAACTTTTGTGATCCTGAAATTCCGAAACCGACCATAATCATCCCCGAATCCAGTTGCCCTGTAAAAATCCATTTAACATCTTTTAATTATTCCTCTGCCATTATTTCCATACATTTGCGGAAACAATAAAATCCAATATGAAAAAATACATTTTACTAAGCGCTATCTTGGTTCTGGTAGCTGCTGTTTCGTCACCTTTGTTTGCACAGAAAAAAGAAAAGAAAAAGAAGGGCGAAGCAGCCGAAAATACAGCACCGGTTGCCGCGAAACCACTGTTTGCAAACAACAATGACACCATCAGTTATATAATTGGTGCCGATATCGCGCATAGTTTTGCCAAAAACTCCCTTGATCTGAACAGGGATCTCGTTTTTAAAGGATTTATAGATGCGCAGGCAAAGACCGACACCCTTTTTACTGAAGAAGAAAT
>DGQJ01000267.1:2642-3575 GCA_002389705.1 Bacteroidales bacterium UBA4417 | reverse complement strand
TCCTTATTATCGGGCCATTCGAGGCAGTAAACCAGGGGCCCACGCTGAAGGGCTACTTTATCGCGGTCGGCCAGCACCAGGGGGTTAGCCGCTACTTTTTTAACCGGCATCGGCAGGTTGAGCTCAATTTTGTCGCCTTCTTTCCAGGTATTGGTAATAACGGCATAACCGTTTTTAAGCGCATATTTTGCAGCAACACCGTTAACTGTAATGGTGTAAGCCGGGTTTTCGTCGGGCAAAAAGTGATACAAATCACCCGGAACTACCTGTCCACCGGCCCAACCCGGAATACGCNNTACAGTAATTTTTCCGTTCCAGGGATAATCAGTAATCTGAGAAATATGTGTTTTGCTCCCGTTCAGATCGATATCGGTTTCATTTTGAATGTAAAGATTCACGTAAACGGTCGACTTATCATGAGCATATATGTAGCCCGGGATCGAAGGCAGGAACCGGCATACATTACTCGGGCAACAGGCACAGCCAAACCAGGGTGAACGCTCATGCTGACCCCGCGACTCAAGCGGATTAGGATAAAAGAAATGATCACCGCTTAACGAAACACCCGACAATAATGCATTATACAAACTGCGTTCGAGCACATCCATGTATTTCGAATCGCCATGAAGCAGGAACATACGGTAGTTCCAGTACACATTTCCGATTGAAGCACAGGTTTCGCAATACGCCGACATGTTGGGAAGGTAGTAGGGTTCACCGAATCCTTCGTTGTTGCCGCCTGAACCTATGCCGCCNNGTAGCCCGTACAGCATGGCCAACAATTTTATCCTGATCTGCAACCGGTTTATGTGCCTGGTTGTATTCGTCGCCACCATGGCGGATATCGAGCATATATTGTGCAAGTTCCAGGTATTTCTTATCCCCGGTTACGCCATACAGTTTTACAAGTCCCATTTCAATCACCTGGTGACC
>DGQJ01000267.1:0-2476 GCA_002389705.1 Bacteroidales bacterium UBA4417 | reverse complement strand
GAAAGTGAAAGATTTTCATCGGGGGTGGTTTGCAAAGTAAAGCTGGCACCTTCTATAATTTTATAGATATCAGAATCATCGAAAGGATAAAGCGAACAGAAAGATCCTTTTTCGAGTTTGCCGGCAATTTTAAAGTTTTTGATGCGGCCTGTTTCCCTGCACTTCTGTATGGCAATAGGAATGGTAACATCGTGGTTGGTGCGGATACGAGGCGCCCAGAAATTATCGGTTACATGCACTGANNAACAAAAAACCGATTATATTTTTCATAGTTTTTGATTTTAAGTAATTGTACCTGAACGGAATATTAGTTATCCCCAATCCAAAATTAACCGGAAACCTGCTTACTGGCCGGGTGGAACCACCTCCCCGGCCAGTTATGCAGAAACAAACCAACCAACCAATTTATGTTCATAATCAGAGTCTTACGAGTATTTACCAATTGTTTCCTGAATTCAGTTATGAAGAATGTATTGTACTTCTATCTGTGTATTTTCCACANNGCAGGCATTTGAAGCTCAATCACATTGTTATTGATTTTAAAGGCAGTGAATGGTTTTGGAACTACCACATCAGGCTTGTCGAAGGTATTACAATCTGTGATATTTGCCGAACTCAAAATCTCTCCACTTGCCTTTTTTATTTTAAAGTTCGTAAGGTCGCAACTTACCTTTTGTCCGCGCGAAGCGTATAAATTAGCTACCGAAAGATGAATTTTCCCGTCGGCTGACCTGGAAACGGAATAGCTCACTGAAGGAATGCTATCGGCCTCCAGGTTATACAGTTCGCACTTTATGGTTGATGGCAGGAGTTTTGCATCCTGGTGAACAGCCATCATTTTGAATACATAGTACGTAGGGGTAAGTACCATTTTTTCCTTGTCGGTAAGTATGACTGATTGAAGCACATTCACTGTTTGAGCAATGTTGGCCATCCTCACCCTTTCCGCGTGTTTGTTAAAAATATCCAGGTTAATGGCTGCCAGTAATGCATCGCGCAACGAATTCTGCTGGTACAGAAACCCCGGATTTGTGCCAGGTTCTACATCGTACCATGCACCCCATTCGTCAACNNGGAACCGTATAAAAATGAAGCGAGAGTCCTTGCATGGCCCATCGTGCACCGTCATCCTTCATAAGTGTTTCTGTCCAATTGTAATCATCGCTGTTAGGGCCACAGGCGATACGTTTCATTTGGTTTCCTGAATAATTATGAACGAAATTCGCGTACCGTCGTAATTCGTTAGTGTAATATTCCGGAGTCATACTTCCACCGCAACCCCAGTTTTCGTTACCTATTCCGAAATATTTTACTTTCCAGGCTTTCTCGCGCCCGTTTTTTTTACGCAAATCCGTCATAGGGCTTTTGTTATCCGAAGTCAGGTATTCAACCCATTGTGCCATTTCCTGAACTGTACCACTTCCCAGATTCCCGGTTATATAAGGATCACAACCCAGCAAATCAATAAGTTCCATAAACTCGTGGGTACCGAATGCGTTATCTTCGGTAACGCCTCCCCAGTTCGTATTGATGATGGATGGGCGTTCGGATGCCGGGCCCAAACCGTCTTTCCAGTGATAAGTATCAGCAAAACAACCACCTGGCCAGCGAAGATTNNGCAAAATGGCCGTAAATATCTTTACTGATGGTGGCACCCGGCTGATCTGTAATTACTTTGATACTGCAGCTGGCAGGTGACTCTGCTTTTTGGGCAGATACAAAACCGGCAATGAAGATAAAGGCAGATAAGAATGTTGTTTTTAAATTCATTTCACTTTGTTTTTGTGAACACTACGTATCGATTTCAAATTGTCAGNNTTTAGTTGAAACGGGACTTGAGAAATATTCCCGGGCTCAGTAAAAGCTTACTGGCACTTATTTGTCGGATAACAAGATTTTCAGAAATCATCGCTAGAACAATGCAATGACATAATTACCAATGAGGTAATTATAAAATGGGAATTTGGAATTTATAACATAAGACACCCAAAGAGACGTCTGTATGTTTTAATCAGGTTCGGAATAAAGAGTTTGTTTCCCATTTTTCCTGTGAACTCAAATTATGATTATGAATGCTCTCCTTTTAGATTCCTTTTAAATAAGCGTAATGTTTACACTTATATTTTCGAATGCTAATATACGACAAGAAATTGATAAATGTACATTTTACGCTTATTTTTTTTAAATATTTTCAACTATCTGTTTAATAGTCACATACTAACATTTTACACAAAATAAACTAGCTAAAACCCAACTTTTTTACTCCAACTTTATCACAAATCCAGCCAGTGTTTTGATGCCAGGTGCATTTATTTGCTTTTTTTAGTTTAAGTTCAGGAAATGAGAAGGAACGGTTAGATTTATCATCCGCTTTGGGTGTAATGCACAGGTCCTTCGTTGCGAAAGGTAAAGTGTAAGTAATTTCCTTTCCAGACCTATGCCGGCGGCGACCCGGTATGTATTCGGAATCATCAGC
>DGQJ01000051.1:6652-10722 GCA_002389705.1 Bacteroidales bacterium UBA4417 | reverse complement strand
AAGAAAAAAATTATTCCATTTCTGCATAAACGAAGCCGGCCAGTGCCAGGTCGTTCCAAAACCCAGGGTATGATTTCCTGACCACATGTGGTTCATCAATTACAATGTCATTGCGTAACAAGGCCAGCGTAGCAAATGCCATGGCCATCCGGTGATCGTCGTAGCAATGTATAAAAACCGGGTCCGATGTTTTGATTAAATCAGTCTTGCCTTCCAATACAATTTGGTCATCAATCACCTGAACAGGATAACCCAATTTGGTAAGTTCATTTTTCAACGCTTCAATGCGATCGGTTTCTTTAACCCGCAACGTTTTTAACCCCGAAAAACGACCTTTTATTCCTTTGGCGGCACATGTAACTATTACTGCCTGGGCCAGGTCGGGGCATTCAGTAAAGTCGTAATTGAACTCGCTCAAGGGTGGATGATCGGAATGCGTGAGAATTACGCCTTCCTGGGTAAAGGTTGAGGTAATGCCCAGTTTTTCGTAGATTGCAGGCAGTACTGAATCGCCCTGAACGCTTTTATTACTTAATCCTTTTAAAACAATCCGGGTCGAAATAGCGAATGCGGCAACCTGGTACCAGAAAGCCGCAGCACTCCAGTCGGGCTCTGCCAGTTGGGCAAAATCAAACTTGTGATAACCTTTTGCTGCAATTAATATCCTGTTGCCCGCAAATGTGGTTTCAGCGCCGGCTCTCTCCATTAAAGCGCTGGTCATGCGGATATAAGAAGCTGAAATAACTTCACCTTCAAGCTCTATTTCGATGCCACCATTCAGTGCCGGGCCCAGCATCATTAAGGCACTTATAAACTGGCTGCTGATTCCTGCATTCAGCTTAACCACACCGCCCTGTAAACCGGCATTGCCACGAATAACCACCGGTGGAAATCCTTCGCGGCCGGCAAAAGACAGATCGGCCCCGAGCTGTAACAAGGCATCGGTGAGTGGTTTTACTGGCCGCTGCTGCATGCGCTCAATGCCTGTTATAATCCAGTTGCCCGGCGTAATCGTAAGCAGCGCGGTAAGGAATCGCATCACGGTACCTGCATTACCAACGTTAATTTCGGTAAATTTTTCTGAATTCGGGCTGGTATTACTGATTTTTTGCAGCAGTTCCTGCATGGCAACGGTATCAGAAGAATCGGAAATTAACGCGTTAATTTTTTCGCCACCAGAAATATGATGTATCAGCAGCAGCCTGTTGACGATGCTTTTGCTTAATGGCAGATCAACTGAGCACGATACAGAACTTGTATGATTTGAGAGATGCAGCATTCAGAATATTGTTAACCGGAACTAAAGGATTGTTTTTATCAGTGTTATCTTTTACTTATTTACTTTGAAACGCAAATATGGTTCAGCTTAAGAGCATCTGCCAGTGCGAAAAGACGCCCAACCGCACTTTAATTATGAATTATTGCAGGAAAACTGCTGAATTACCAGGGAAACCCTGCATCGAGATTCATATAAAAATGAAGGCTTTCGAGGATCAGTTTTTCACCCGGGTATTGATCGTAAACCGGCTGGCCAATGCTCCGGATGAGTGAAAAGTTCAGTTTCGAAACACTGGCATTTTTTTTATCGTGGGTCATATACGTAAGCAGTTCTTCCGATGATTTTGATTTTAGCCGGTAATGCGGGTAAAACCGGGCTACCTGGCTTACGAGCCTTTTCAGGTCGTTTTCGGGCATCCCAAGCATATGCATGGAAATAAATGCCTCGCAAACCAGCCCGATAGCAATGGCTTCGCCGTGCAACAACGGGTCGGGATCGTTTTTCTGCGAATATGCCTCAACCGCGTGCCCGATGGTGTGGCCCAGGTTCAGCACCTTTCGGATACCTTTCTCATCAAGATCCTCGGTTACAATTTTCATTTTTACAGCGGCCGATTCAAGGATATCTTTTTCATTGCTGATCTGCTCAGGAGCACTGAGATCGATAAGCCTGCCAAAAAGAGTTTCCCCATCAATCATGGCATGCTTTAGCATTTCAGCATAGCCCGAAAGTATTTGCCGTGTTGGCAGGGTGCTTAAAAATTCAGAAAAGATAAATACAGCTTGAGGCGGGGCAAAAACACCAACCTGGTTTTTAATTGCATTCAGGTTTACCCCTGTCTTGCCACCAAGCGCTGCATCTACCATAGCGAGCAGGGTTGTGGGAATATGAACAAAATTCATCCCGCGCTTAAAGGTGGATGCAGCAAATCCTCCGATATCAGTTATCACGCCGCCGCCCAGGCAAATCATAAGCGAGTTCCGCACTGCGCTGCCATCGACCAGTTGCAGCCATATTTTTTCGATGCTGGCAATGGTTTTATTCGATTCCGATCCAGGCACTTCAATAACCAGTGCATTTTCAAGTCCACGGCATTTGTGCTGTAGATCAGGAAGACAAAACTTGTTGGTGTTTTCATCAACAAGTATATAAATACCAGATTTGCTGTATTCAAGAATAATATCCTGAAGTTTATCCCAACCCTGGGCACCTGAATATAGCGTATGAGAAATGTTCATAGGTTTAAAAATCAACTCATTGTTTTTGTAAAAATACCTTCAGTTTCTGGCAGACTGATACCGTTTGCAGAACTGAGCCTGCCATTGAAATTAATTTCAATGTAACGAAATGCAAAATGGCGAATGTAAAACAAATTGCAGTTGGCCAAACAGGTAAAAACCTGAAGATATGAATGTTATGCGCAAACAGGGAAAAATTTCCAGATGGCTTACATCCTGCCAAAGGTAACCATTTTATTGCAAAGGCTATTTAAAAAAAAATCTGACAGTAAAAAAAACGATCTCAGCGTAAAACACATCTTGCATGCAGTTAAAAGGTTTTTACATTTGCAGCTAAAAAAAATCCATGCTTTCATTTGAAAATACCGAGATCGCATTTCGCTACAAAACCAATGCTGATCTGTCGCGTGCACGTATGCTGTTCACCGCTATTGCTAATCCCGGGCTTGTAAAAATGGGAAAGTCGCTCACCTATTTTGCCCTCAAAATGCATTTGCCGGTTGCCTGGGCAATAAAACCTACGCTTTACAAACACTTTGTTGGTGGCGAAACCCTCGGCGAATGTGAGGAAACCGTCAGGTTATTGCGCAAATTTAAGGTTCACTCCATACTCGACTATTCAGTTGAAGGAGGAAAAGACCAGATTACCATGCAGCGCACGCTCGACGAAACCCTTCGCTCGGTAGTGCATGCCGCCAAACATCCCGACATTCCCTTTGCCGTGTTTAAGCCTACAGCATTTGCATCGCAACAGGTGCTTACCATGGCATCAGAAAACAACATTCCTGATGAGGAAACCACCAAAGCCATACAATTTTTCAGGGATAGCGTTGAAAAACTTTGCAAAACTGCTTTTGAAAACGATATCCCCATTATGATTGATGCTGAAGATTCGTGGTACCAGCCTTTTGTTGACCAGGTTGTTACCGGAATGATGGAAAAATACAATAAACAGAAAGCGATTGTTTACAATACCTTGCAAATGTACCGCACTGACAGGCTCGACTTTTTGAAGGATGCACTTCGTAAAGCCGAGGAAGGAAATTATTACCTGGGAATGAAGTTTGTTCGTGGTGCTTACATGGAAAAAGAACGTAAACGTGCAGCCGAAAGAGGCTATCCTTCGCCTATTCAGCCCGACAAAGAATCCACCGATTGGAATTATGATGCCGGCATCGCTTTTTCGGTGGATCACCTCGACAGAATTTCAGTTTTCAATGGATCGCACAACGAAAAAAGTAACCGGCTGTTGACTGAGCAGATGGAAAGACTAGGCATACCACGCAATGAAAACAGGATTTGGTTTTCGCAGCTATATGGCATGAGCGACCATATCAGCTTCAACCTGGCCGATGAAGGTTATAATGTGACCAAGTATATCCCTTACGGGCCGGTGCGGAACATTTTGCCATACCTCATCCGCCGTGCCGAAGAAAATACTTCGATAGCCGGGCAAACCGGTCGCGAACTTGCCCTGCTGGAACAGGAACGATTACGCCGGAAAAGCAAACAGAAGTAATCCTGAAAATGACGAAACAGCCACATTTGTAACG
>DGQJ01000051.1:0-6578 GCA_002389705.1 Bacteroidales bacterium UBA4417 | reverse complement strand
CAATCGCCATGCATGGTAACTCATTTTACGCGAAATCAATATGCTGCCGGAAGCCAGAACTGGTCGCTGGATATTGACAGGCAAGGATTTGTATACGCAGCCAACAATAACGGGTTACTGAAATACGATGGCGTTAGGTGGCAGGTTTATCCTTTACCTTCGCATACTATTTTGAGGTCAGTAACCGTAGGTACCGATGGCAGGATTTATACCGGCTCGAACGAAGAGTTCGGTTACTGGAGTAATAACAAGGCTTCAGGCTTAATGTATACTTCACTTGTTCCCTTACTTAAAAACGTAAACCTCCACAATCAGGAAATCTGGAAAATTATACAACTCGGCGAAAAAGTATATTTTCAGGGATTCTCATGCCTGTTTGTATACGACAAACATACCGTTAAATCCATCCCACTGCCGGGGCCGATCATATTCCTGTTAAAAGCTGGCAACCGGTTATTTGCCCATGCGGTGCAGGGAGGCTTATACGAGCTGATCAACAACAAACTGGTCAAAATAGCTGAAAGCGATGATTTGCGGGGCACAGAGGTAAAAACAATATTACCTTTTAAAAATAACACCTTCCTGGTTGGCACCTCTTCAAAAGGCGTTTTTATACTCGATAAAAATGAGTTATCGCCCTGGAATGTTCCGGCGAACCCCCTCCTTAAAGAATATCAGATTAACAACGGGATGGTTTTTGGCAACAAAATAGTATTCGGAACCATTGTAAAAGGACTTTTTGTACTTGATAAAGATGGCAATATACTAAACCACCTGTACAGTGAAAACAATCTTCAGAACAATACAGTTCTTTCGCTTTGCAATGATAACGATCAGAGCATTTGGGTTGGACTCGACAATGGAATTGACAATATCACTTTCGATAATCCAGTCGACATTTACCCGGTAGGAAGCGAAGCCCTTGGAACTGTATACACTGCAGCTTTAAAAGATAACATCCTATATGTGGGAACAAACCGGGGGATTTTTACCTACAAAAAAGAAGGCAGTAAGTTTACCTACCAGGGCTTTATGAATAATTCGCAAGGACAGGTGTGGCAGCTGAAAGTAATTGACAACACCCTGTTTTGCGGGCGTAACAACGGAACATTTGTAATTGAAAACAATGTACTGAGGATGCTTACCCACGAAAGCGGCGGTTACATGATACAGAAGATGTTTTTCAGGGGCCAGGAATACCTCATACAAAGTACTTACACCCGGCTTCTGATTTATAAAAAAACACCTGCAGGCTGGGTTTACAGCCATGCTGTCGAAAATTTTCTGGAACCAGCCCGCTTTATTGAAACCGATCACCTGGGTAACATCTGGCTCGGACATTCGCTGAAAGGACTATACAAGTTGAGGCTTTCGGATTCGTTGGATAAAATTGTCGACAAACAGGTTTTTAACCAGCAGAACGGCTTGCCAACGGATGGAAATATCAAGGTGTTTAAAATTGCCAACCGCATTGTTTTTTCGAATGGAAAGCAACTATTTACCTGGGACGATATAAGACAAAAGATAATTCCGTATACCGAACTGAACAAAAAACTGAATGGTTTTGAAGCAGCTGCCGCAGTAGTTCCTATTGACGATATTAACTACTGGATATGTACACGCTCAGAAGCAGCCATCTTTAAAATTAAAGCAAACGAGCCTGTAATGACGTACCGGCTCATTTTGAGTCTTTTTAATCTCAGCATGGTTGATGGGTACGAAAACATTGTACCGCTGGACGAAAACCTGCACCTCATCTGCCTCGACAACGGCTTTGCCATTTTCAGAAAAAACGAATCGCTTCCCATAACAAGCCTCAACAGCCCGAAACTCGTTTTCCGCGAATTTACCTGTATAAATTCAACCGGCGAAATCCGGCATATCGAAATGAATCAACCGGTTGTTTCGCTACCAAATTCATATAACAACATTTCCATTTCTTATTCAACATTGCAAAATCCATGCTCCAGGAAACTATACCAATATATGCTTGAAGGGATTGACAGAGGCTGGAGTAAGTGGCTCGAAACTGCTGAAGTAAAATATACACGGCTCCCGGTTGGCACTTACAAACTCAGGGTACGTACCCTTTTGCTCAACGGTACCATAGCTGAATCAGACCCTTTGGTTTTCAGGGTAAAACCTGCCTGGTATGCTTCCATAGCAGCTATTTTGGTTTATATCCTGCTTGGGTTGGGCAGTATTTTTGCCAGCCAGTATTTTTTCAGGAAACGCGTTGTAAAACATCATAACCACCTGAACCAATTAGCCGACGAAAAACGAAAAACAGAACAACAGCAGGCTGACCGGGAAATCATGAAGCTGCAGAATGAAAAACTTGAATCAGAAATTTCGCACAAAAACATACAACTAGCCGATTCTACATTATCAATTATCAGGAAAAACGAAGTACTGATCGAGATAAAAAATGAGCTCGAAAAACAAAAGGAAGAACTTGGTGCCCGTTACCCGGCACGTTACCTCCAGCGTTTAACCACACTCATCGACAATAACATTTCGAACGATAACGACTGGGAGATATTCGAGGCATTGTTCGACCAGGCCCACGAAAACTTTTTTAAACGGCTAAAGCATTCATTCCCCGATCTCACGCAGAGTGATCTGAAGCTTTGCGCTTACCTTAAATTAAATCTTTCGTCGAAAGAAATTGCCCCGTTGCTTAATATCACGATCCGTGGTGTCGAAATCCGCAGGTACAGGCTTCGCAAAAGGCTTTCTCTTTCGTCGGACGAAAACCTGGTAGGCTATATCATGCAGTTTTAGGGCATAATTTCCATTGGTTAATACCAAAAATCATTTCCTTATACTTTCACAAAACCGTTTTCAACACCGGTTCAAAATTATATTTTTAAACTAAAATATTTTTTCATATATTTGTATATCAAGTTTTTAAACTTCACCGGATTTATTGTGTAGTAGTAATGTTGAGGTTAAGGTTTGGTTATCAATTACGGTGAAGTAATAGTGATGGATATAATAAATATTGATATATGACAAATAGCTATTTTATTTGTGTAAAAATATCCACACAATCACTCGGCAGGCATGCTTGTAATAACACTCTGAATAAATTTTAATGTGAACAAATCCCTTTTTTTGATAGTTTGAATTTAATGAGCTAAGCAGAAATCTACAACTCAATAATCATATTTAATTACCAAACCCAACAATATGATGAAAATTAACAAACCAAACCATCCAGGAATCAATTTCAGAGTTGCCTTGGCAATGGTGATACTCCTGCTGGGTTCCGCATCCTTCGTCGGTGCCCAAACCAGGACAATCACCGGACAAATTTCAGCAGCCGATACCAAAGAGACGCTTCCGGGGGCTACCGTATTAATTAAGGGTAGTACCAGGGGAACTTCAACCGACATCAACGGAAAATTTTCACTACAGGCTGAGCCTGCTGATCAGGTATTAGTTGTTTCGTTCGTGGGCTATCTGCAACAAGAGGTCAGCATCGGGAACCAGAGTAATATTAATATTATACTTGAGCCCAGCAAGGTGATGCTTTCGGAAATTGTAGTAATTGGCTATGGAACCGTGCGCAAAAGCGACCTCACCGGGGCTGTTGGTTCTATAAAGGCAAAGGATCTAACAAAAGTTACTTCGCTCAATGCTGAACAGGGACTACAGGGAAAAGTAACGGGGGTTCAGGTTACCAGTACTTCAGGTGCCCCCGGGGCAACGCCCGCAGTCAGAATCAGGGGAGTAGGAACGTTCAATAACTCCTCCCCCATTTATGTTGTCGACGGAGTTATACTCGATAACATTTCCTTCCTCAACAGTGCCGATATAGCTTCGATGGAAGTATTGAAAGATGCATCAGCTACGTCCATGTATGGATCAAGGGGATCGAACGGTGTCATACTGATCACTACCAAGAGCGGATCAACCAATGTTGAAAAAACCAATTTCAGTTATTCCGGTGAGTACAGTATTCAATCACTCTCGAAAAAGATTGATCTGCTCGATGGCAAGGAATTTGCAACCATTGCCAACGAAATACCCGGTGATCCCAATTATAATAATGTTGATGCCGTACCAAATACCGACTGGCAGGACCTGATTTTCCAGACAGCCCCGATTAACAACCACCAGATATCAGCCTGGGGCGCTACAAAAAAGACATCCTATTATATAGGTATCGGGTATTTTAACCAGAAAGGTATTATTGACAAATCGGGTTACGAGCGGGTAACGCTTAAACTTAATAATACTTACGGCCTGACAGATCATTTGAAACTTGGCAACAACATTACCATTGCACCTTACAAACAACAAAACGAGCCGGGGGTAGTATTCCAGGCATACAGGGCTTGGCCTACACTGGAACCATACAGGGCCGACGGATCATTTGCCGGGGTACAAGGAGTCGGGAACCCGCTTGCCAGTATCGAATACAATAATAGTTTTAATAAAGGAATCCGTGCCGTGGGCAATATGTACCTCGAAGCAACTTTTCTGAAGAATTTTGTTGCAAAAAGCAGTTTAGGTATTGATGCCGGTTACAATAAGTCTGAGTCATTCTCACCTGCCTATACCGTTCTATATTATGATGGGACCGAATCAATGCAGAAGCATTCGAAAAGCAGCCTTTTCAAAGGATCGTTTGAGAGCCTGACCTGGCTTTGGGAAAACACATTAAACTACACCAAGACTATTGAAAAGCATTCAGTTAATGCTGTCGTTGGTTATACTATGCAAAACTCCAGTTCTGAGTTTCTTAAAAATGCCAGTGAAGATATTTTAAGGGACGGATCCGACTTTTGGTACCTTGAATACACTAACCTCATTAATCCAGATAATAATGGGCCAATGAATGGTGTAGATGACGGACTTTATTATTCCATGATTTCGTACCTGGCCAGGGCCAATTATACCTACGATGATAAATACATTTTTACAGCTACCTTCAGGCGCGATGGTTCGTCAAAATTTTCGTCCGAAAACAGGTGGAGTATGTTTCCATCACTGGCGGCCGGATGGAATATTTCGAACGAAGCGTTTATGAAAGATCTGACCCAGGTAACCAAGCTGAAACTTCGCGCAAGCTGGGGTAAAATAGGAAATGAAAAAATAACTTACTCAGACAGGTTTTCGCTTACTAAGAACAATGTAACTACGCTGGGAATAGGCGATATTTTATACCCAGGTACAACCTATGATAAAAGTGGCAATCCTGACCTGAAATGGGAAGTTACAAGCCAAACTGATATTGGATTGGAAATAGGCGCATTTAAGGACAGACTTACCGCTGAATTTGACTACTACCACCGTACTACCAACGATATTTTGGTTGAATTGTCGACACCAGGTTATATGGGCAACGGGTCAGGTCAAAAGATCCGCTACAATGCCGGAGAAGTAATGAATCGAGGGTTTGAGGCCAATATTAACTGGAGAGACAAAATAGGAGAAGTGGGTTATAATATTGGATTTCTGGCCTCCACCATTCATAACGAAGTACTTAGCGTGGGAGGCAGCAGCGGTATTGACTCACTGCTCTATGGCGGCGATATAAAAGGCTTTTTAACCCAAAGCCGCGAAGGATTACCAATTGGGGCTTTTTACGGGTATAAAACCGACGGAATATTCCAGAACCAGGCTGAGCTGAATGCCTATCCTCATACCAGTGATGCCGGGGTTGGTGATCTGCGGCGTGTGGATGTTAACGGAGATAATATAATTAACGATCAGGACCGAACCTATATCGGTTCACCAATACCAAAGTTTATCCTTGGGTTTAATGCCGAGGTCACTTACAAACACTTTGATTTTTCATTCAGCCTCCAGGCTCAAACCGGGAATAAGATATATAATGCCAAAGAGTTTATAAGGCCTGATGCTTATAATTTCGAACAGCATGTGATGGATCGCTGGACTGGTGAAGGAACCAGTAATTCGGAACCACGCGCAAGTTTCGGAGGGTACAATTATATTCCATCCGATAAATATATACAGGATGGCTCGTTCATGCGATTGCGAAGCCTGGTACTGGGATATACCCTGCCTGAGAAATTAATTTCAAAACTTCACATGCAGCAATTCAGGGTTTATGTGAAGGGGAACAACATTTACACGCTTACCAAATACACAGGTTATACACCTGAAATCGGGAGCGGTGATGTGCTTTCGAATGGCATTGATACAGGTATTTATCCTGTAAGTTCAGTATATTCCTTTGGTGTAAATTTAACATTTTAGCAGCCATGAAAAACATACATAAAATATATTGGTCAGCATTTGTAATGCTTTTGTTTGTGCTCGCAGGTTGTGAATCATTCCTGGATAAAGAGCCACAGGGTGCCTTAACCCAAACCACTTTCCCCACTACTGAGTCGGATGCCTTGCTTGCTGTAAATGCAACTTACGGAACCATGCTTGATGTAAGTTTCCATTCAGGCACATTTCCAATCCTCGACATCATGTCCGACGATGCCCGTAAAGGCAGTAACCCACAGGATCAGTCGTCCGAAATAGGCCCCTATGATAATTTTACCTTTACCAAAACCGGTGATTTGCTTACATCGTGGTGGGCAACACTTTACATG
>DGQJ01000194.1 GCA_002389705.1 Bacteroidales bacterium UBA4417 | reverse complement strand
GAGCCACTTCCGCTTGTAAGCTTCAGCAACGGCATAAGTTGTACCTGAACCACCAAATGGGTCTAGAATAATACTATTCTGATTGGATGAAGATAAGATGATTTTTCTTAATAATTCAACTGGCTTTTGGGTCAAATGAGGAAATTTTTCCCATGCTCCATTTGAAATCGTTGGTATTTCAAAAACATCTTTCGGTTTTGCACCAAGAGGATTTGGCTCCCAAACATATTCGTACTTTTTCCCATTCGAATATTGTGACGTTTCAGCCTGTGTTCTCTTAGGATATTTTAAGGTATGATCATTATAAGGGATCCTAACTTCGTCAATATTAAAAATATAATCTTTAGACTTTCTAAAGTGCAAAATACTCTCATGAGAACGTCCCCAGTCACTACCGAGATTTGCTTTATTTCTATAAAACCAAACAAGCCATTTGCAACCTTTAAACAAATGTGCCGCTGCCCACTTAATATCTGCTAAAATTTCAGAAAAGCCACAAACATATAATGATCCTCTTTGGGTCAAGACTCTGTGAGCCTCTGTAATCCATTCTATACTCCAATCAACGTACTCTTTCTGACTTGAAAATGTATCCCATTCTGCTTTGTTAATATTATAGGGAGGATCAGCAAAAATTAAATCTATGGAATTAGATTCAAGCTGCTTTAAATACTTAATTGCATCGTAATTAAATAATTCCCCAAATTCAGTTTTAAAATAGGGATTAATGTTTTCGACAACTTGATTTTTTGTCCGATATTGTATTTCTAATTGCATATCTTGCATAAGATTCACAACTTGTTCTTCGGAGTATACTCGATAATTATTAATAGGATGCCTAAAACTTTTAAATTTTCCATTATTATCCCATCTCCTTAGGGTTTCTGGACTTGTTTTTAAAATCTCAGCAGCTTGACTTACAGACAAATAATTTTCCATATCCTTAAACAACCTTATACATGCTTACACAACAAAATTAAACAAAAAATGATTAAATTGGAGAGAAAAAAAACATGGTTTACAACAAAGTGTACAAATCATTGGGCGGAAAACGCAGGTTTATAGGATATTACATTTAATAAAATTTGTTGCGACTTGACAGGAAAGTGTTTCAAAATGCCCCTTTATACGCCAATCGTTATGTTAAATACCGAAATGGAAATAAGAAGTCATTTCTCTCAAAGGATTTGTATATTTGTTTGGTTTCACTGCTGCCCCGGGTCTGAGATGTCGTGCAGCAGGGATATTAATTAGTGAACCGCAATTAATCGGAGTTATATGAAAAATATTCTTTTTACCTTGTTGTTTTTTTTTATCAATCAACATCATGGCACAGGATAATAAAATGATGATCCGCATTTCTGAAATTGAAATTGATTCAGTTTACCTGCACGAATACATTCATATTCTGCAAGTTGAATCAAAGGCTTCAGTGCAAAAAGAACCTGGGGTTATAGCCATTTTCCCGATGTATCAGAAAGAAAGTCCAACACAGATTCGAATTCTGGAAATATATGCAAATCAAGCTGCATACGAGGATCATATAAAGTCGCCTCATTTTCAGGCATATAAGTCGGGTACTTTAAAAATGGTAAAATCTTTAAAGCTGATTGATATGAATTGTATTGATCCGGAAACCATGGAGGAACTTTTTCGAAAGCTGAATCAATGATGTAAATGATGAATAACAGAAAAGCGCAGCAAGCCAATACTTACTGCGCTTTTTCGATGCGTCGTATTTGGGATTAGAATGGCCAGAACTGGTTATCGTACCAAATGGTTTCCTTGAGGGCTTCGTTGAGATCGTACAAAATTTTGTGATGACCGCTTTCCCAGTCTGCCAGCCAGCGGTACATTTCTTTTTCGTTGGGGTCTTCGGCTTCGGCGGCGCGTTTAGAGTACAGTTCAACGGCACGGGTTTCGAAATCCATAGCGGCCGAAATGGCAGCGGCTTCGAAACTGGCAGCCGAAATTTCCTTTACCAGCTGCGGGCTCAGGATTTCGTGCGAAATATCCTCCGTGTCGCCATTGTGCTGTTCGGGTTTGGTGAATTTACCTTCTTTTACAAAGTGTGCAAATTGTACCGAAAGAAATTCAACATGGGCCTTCTCTTCTTCGGCCATGGTAGTAAAAATCTTTCGTGCTTCGGGACTTTGGGTTTGCTCTGCCATTTTCTCGTAAAAGGCTTTTCCTCTCTTTTCGAGCAATATAGCAGTTTTCAGGATTTCCAATGCTTTTGTGCTTTCCATATAAGTGTGTTTTATGTGTCGGTTTGCAGTCGGGCAAATATAACATCTTTAACAAAGTACAACTCCTGTTGTTAAATATTAATTCAGATTTTCGGACTAAAACCGTAAATTTGCAGTACAAGCCGTATTCATTATTTTCTTCATCAAGTACTGTGGATAAATCTGATTATACCGACATTCTTCGTAAGTTGTTTTTCCAGTGGTCGCCAGAGCCGGGTATCGAAATAGTAGCCTTGCCCCAGGCCGGATCGTACCGCGAATATTTCAGGCTTACCGGATCCGATAAACATGCCATCGGGGTGTATAGCCCCGATAAAAATGAAACCAGGGCATTTGTTTCATTTACAACTCATTTCAGGCAGTTGGGACTGAACGTACCCGAAATATATGCCACCGATCTCGACAACGATTGCTACCTGGTGAGCGATTTGGGTGAAACGTCGCTGCTCGACCACCTGGAAAAGAATCGCGAAAACGGGCTTCCATCGGCCGAAACCCTTGCACTGTATAAAGAGGCAATTGCTGAGTTGCCGCGTTTCCAGGTTGAAGCCTGTAATGATCTCGATTTTTCAGTGTGTTATCCTACCTGCGAATTCGACGCGCGATCCATGCGTTGGGATCTCAACTACTTTAAATACTATTTCCTCCGGCTGCTGAAAGTTCCCTTTAACGAAGCTGCCCTCGAAGATGATTTCGAAACACTTGTGGCTTACCTGCTCCAGAATGGTAGCAGCTATTTTATGTACCGCGATTTCCAGGCGCGAAACATCATGATACACGAGGATAAACCATGGTTTATCGATTACCAGGGAGGTCGTCGGGGCCCGTTGCAATACGACCTGGCTTCGCTGCTTTTTCAGGTTAAAGCCTCGTTGCCCTATTCCTTCAGGGAAGAAATGCTGCATTGGTACCTGTTAAATCTGAAAAAGTATATCCGGATAGATGAAGCAAAGTTTATCGACGATTATTACGGTTTTGTGCTGATCCGCCTGCTTCAGGTTATGGGCGCATATGGTTTCAGGGGTTATTTCGAGCGCAGGGCACATTTTCTGCAAAGCATACCCTTTGCAGTCGAAAACCTGCGATGGCTGCTTGAAAATGTGCAGTTTAAAATTGAAATGCCCGAGCTGATGAAGGCGCTGCAGGAAATTGCAAAAACCGATATTCTGTTGCCCGAAGTAAGCGAGGCCGGCACGCTGAATGTGAGCATAAACAGTTTTTCGTTTAAAAACGGACCGCCCCCAGATTATTCGGGCAATGGCGGAGGTTTTGTGTTCGACTGCCGGGCACTGCCCAACCCCGGTCGTTACGATCATTATAAAAAATTTACCGGTATCGATGAGCCTGTGATCCAGTACCTGGATCGTGAACCGGCTGTGGCTAAGTTTTTACAGAATGTGTATAAAATTGTCGATCAGAGTGTGATTGAATACAGGCGGAGGGGCTTCAGCAACCTGCAGGTAAACTTTGGATGCACCGGCGGGCAGCATCGCTCGGTATTTTGTGCCAGCAGGCTTGCAGCCTATCTCGAGGAGAAATATTCAATAAAAGTCATCCTTCATCACCAGGAAATGAAAACTTTTAAGTTGAGGCAATAAACCTTGTAATAAATTGAACTTCAGCTGTAGCTGCATGTTGTAACATTGAAATGATATTTAAAATATTGGCTGTATGTCGAAAACAATGTGCAAAACCAAAGATGCCGCAAAACGTGCTAAAAAACAAGCTGATCCTAAATTTGAATGTGCCAGGTGTGGTAAAAAAGTAAATAAAGAGAAATACGTTTGTAAACCCGAAAAATTATAAAATATCTTGGAGTCGTTTGATGTTGAGCGTTATAAAGCCGAAACAGAAATAATCCGCCAAACTGTTGCCCAGGTGAAGAAGGACTTTGCCATGTTTGGAATGGATGTGGAATTTACGGGTGATACCCAAATGGCTTACGAAGAAATGTTTGTGCAGCTTACGGCATACGTGGCGCACATGCTCGAAATCGATCCGCACCGGCTCTCGTCCCTGCTTTACCAGGTCGACCTGGGGGAAAATAAAATTATGGAATCCAGTACATTGCATCCCGAATGGTCGTTACCCGAAGTGATAACCGAACTAATTATACACCGCGAACTGAAAAAGGTGCTCATCCGCAATTACTACAAAAACAATCCCGACAAGTTATGAAGGTGATGATTTTTGCCGCCGGATTAGGCACCAGACTCAAACCCTATACCGAAACCATACCCAAGGCACTGGTTCCTGTTGGGGGAGTTCCGATGCTCGAACTGTTGTTAAATCACCTGAAGCATAACGGATTCAGCCGGATAATTATCAATGTGCATCATTTTGCTGATCAGGTAGTTGATTTCCTGGAACGGAACCATAATTTCGGTCTCAATATAACCATCTCGCACGAAGAGGATCTGTTGCTTGACACGGGCGGCGGTTTGAAAAAAGCGGCCTGGTTTTTTGATGATCAGCAACCCTTCCTGGTACAGAATGTGGATGTGATGAGCGATATTGATTACCAGGAAATGCTCCGTTTTCATACGCAAACCCAATCGCTGGCTACCCTTGCGGTAAGCGAAAGAAAAACATCGCGTTATTTCCTTTTTGATGAAAATATGCAGTTGTCGGGTTGGGAAAATGTAAAAACCGGTGAAGTTAAAACCATCCGTGAGTCGCTTCAAAATCTGAAGCCATTCGCCTTTAGCGGCATTCATATCATCGACCCGCGTATTTTCGGCCTGATGACTGATGCCGGGAAATTCTCCATCGTGGATACCTATCTTCAACTCGGAAACCGGCAGAAGATAAGCGGTTTTAAACACGATGTCAGTAACTGGGCCGACATGGGTAAACCAGAAGATTTACGCAAAGCACAGCACATTCTTGAAAAATTAAAGGGAACCAACCAAAACACCCCCTGAAAATGCACAGGTTTGTCTCAGCCCGTATAGGATTAGCATAATTTTAGAATGTAAAAATTCCCCATGGAACCTTTCCTCGATAAACTGGCAAAGCACCTGTATGCGGCGCATGGCGAGAACTTCAGCCGTTTATGCCTTGTTTTCCCAAGTCGCAGGGCAAGCATGTTTTTTAAGCAATATGTTTCGCGAATCATCGAAAAACCGATCTGGTTGCCCGACATATTTGCGCTCGAGGATTTTGTGGTACTCAAATCAGGGCTTACCCTCAGCGATCCCTTGGATTTAACAGCCCGGCTTTACAAAGTTTATAAATTGCTCGAAAAGGAGAAAGCACAACCGTTCTCTGATTTTATCTCCTGGGGCAATATGCTGCTGGCCGATTTCGACGAAATAGACCAGTACCTGGCTGACGGAGAAAAGGTGTTCAGTTACCTGGATGAAATCAAAGCATTGAAATCGTGGAATCCTGATGGAAAGCCTCTTACCGCGTTTGAACAGGATTACCTCAGGTTTTATAATTCGCTGGCACCTTGTTACAAAATTTTCAGGGAAGGACTTGTAGAGCATGGGCAGGGTTATTTCGGTCTGGCATTTGATGTTTTGCTGAAACAGATCGAAGCAAAATCATTCGATGAGTGGGATCGCATTGTATTTGCGGGCTTTAACGCTTTGACGGCTGCAGAAGAAAAGCTGTTTAAGCACCTGCAGGAAGCCGGAAAAGCTGAAATTTACTGGGATGCCGACCGGTATTATCTTCAGGATCCACGCCAGGAAGCCGGGCGCTTTCTGCGGGAATATGGTCAAAAGAAAACATTTGGCGAATTAAACTGGGTTGGAAATTCGTTGAGTGCCGGAACAAAAAACATTTCCGTGATCGGGGTGCCCGGTAATGTGGGACAGGCCAAACTTGCCGGTACGCTGCTTAATGAACTGATAGCAAAAAAGGGAACCTCCGATGGTGTAGCACTGGTGCTTGTTGACGAAAGTTTACTGCTTCCGGTGCTTAATTCGATACCAGTCGGCAGCGGCGATTTTAATGTTACCATGGGTTTTCCACTGAAGCAAACCCCGGTTTTTTCGCTCATCAATATCGTGCTTACCCTGTTTGCAAATGCACAGCGTTTTGCCCAGCCACAACCTGGGAAGGGCGTTATGGCGAGGTTTTATTATAAGGATATACAACGATTCCTAACTCACCCTTATATTTACGCGGCCCGGAAAAACAGCGGGTATGCTGTTCGTAAAACTAAAAATATAGTAAGCCGTTCGTTCTATTCAGCGGCTGATTTGCTGGCATTACTTTTGGAAAAGGATGCTACGCTTGCATCGGTATTTAAACCTTACCTCGAAAAAGACCAGGCAGAAGCCACTGATGCCATCAGCCTGGTTCGGGAAATTATATCCTTTTTGCGCGATGCATTTTCACCTGCTGAAGCGGAAGATGATGCAATGCCGGTGCACCCCATTGAGCTGGAGTATCTTTTTCATGCTGCAGAGTTATGCTTAAAGCTCGATGTGATTTTAAAAGATCCGGAGATCAAGCCCGATTTTGAGACCATACAATCGGTTGTTACCAACCTCATTGCCGGTAAAAGGCTGCCTTTTTATGGTGAACCCCTGAATGGGTTACAGGTGATGGGGATGCTCGAAACCCGCCTGCTCGATTTTACTGATATTATTATGATTTCAGCCAACGAAGGACTGCTGCCGAAAGGGAAACAACAAACTACGTTTATCCCCGACGAAGTACGTTCGCAGTTCGGGATGCAACGATACAGCGAACGCACGGCCGTTTTCGGATATCACTTTTACCGGTTGATGCAACGCGTTGAAAATGCTTGGCTTATTTACAATACCGAAGGTGATGAGCTGGGTGGTGGCGAAAAAAGCCGTTTTATCAGCCAGTTGGCATACGAAATGCCCAAGGTAAATCCACGCATTGCTATTACAGAGCAAACACTTTCGGTATTGCCGGGCAGTACCAGTACCGGCGCTATCAGTGTGCAAAAAACAGATGAAGTTACCTCGCGCCTTTTGCAGATTGCCGAAAGAGGTATATCGCCTACGGCCTTATCCATTTATCTGAAATGTAGGCTGCAGTTTTATTTTTCGCAGGTGCTGCGCATCAGCGAGCCCGAACAGGTGTCGGAAACCATTGATGCGGCTACGCTGGGTGAGATTGTGCACGAAGCCCTTGAGCACACCTATGCGCCCTTCAAAAATGCTGAAATCACTCCGGAAATCTTTGCAGATATGGTGCCGCAGGCAATCCGCAATGTAAATACATCTTTTTCGGCTAAATTTAATACCGACGAACTATCGACCGGTAAAAATATGCTGATTGTTAAAGTGGCAGAGAATATTGTAAAACGCTTTCTGCAGGCCGAAAAAAAATATCTCCGGGAAACCGGCTTAGGTATTGAAATTGTAATACTCGAAGAGGAACTGCATTCATTAATTAAGATTGAAGACCCCAAAGGCGGAGCCGGGATCAAAGTAAAAATTCATGGCAAAGCCGACCGTATTGACAGGGTAGGAGGTATGCTGCGCATTATTGATTATAAAACCGGCAGGGTAGATGCAAAAGATCTTAAAGCAGACAGTTTGGCGGGGTTAAGTGAAAAGGATGAACCAGCCAAGCTTTTGCAGGTGATGGCATACGCACTGATGTATGCTGATATGCAGGCGGTGCCACCTGGGCAGTTGATTTCGGGCATAGTTTCCCTCCGCAAGTCATCGGAATACCTGATTAAGACAGAAATCGGCAAAAGCAATATAATTGATAAAGCGATGCTTGAAGTTTTTCGCGAAGAACTTACCTCAATAATCAGAAGTATTTTTGATGAGTCGGTTCCATTTGATCAGACCTCCGATCGGGAAACCTGCAAATTGTGTGCCTTCAGTGCAATTTGTAACCGTACTGTGAATTAACCGGTTATTGCATGGTTAAATTTTTTGAAAATTTATTTTCAAAAAAAAAGCTGAAACGTTTTGAGATTAAATAAAAAGAGTTACTTTTGCACTCCCAATAACTAATACTGGTTCGGTAGTTCAGTTGGTTAGAATACGTGCCTGTCACGCACGGGGTCGCGGGTTCGAGTCCCGTCCGGACCGC
>DGQJ01000216.1:221-3037 GCA_002389705.1 Bacteroidales bacterium UBA4417 | reverse complement strand
TTCGTGCCAGGGATGACCATTAAAAATAACGACGAATGAAATAGCCATGAGCAGAAAATTTGCTCACCAATCGGAATAATTTTTCTCATGGCGTATTCCATCTGACCCGTAAAAATTTAACAATAAACAGATGAAAAAGAAACTTCTGATCGCTGCCATACTGTTGCTTTTCATTGCTGTTAGCAGCAAAGCTCAACAGATCATGAATACCCCTCCCCGCGATGGTGTAGTTGACCGTACAGAGAAAATGGATAAAAAACCCATAGCCTACCCATGGATCAGGAATGCGGATTATGTGTGGGAACGGCGTATCTGGCGTGTTATTGACATGCGCGAAAAGATGAACCAGCCAATGTATTATCCCGAAGTCCCGCATAACAACTGGCGCAGCCTGATGACCATCATGATGGATGCCATTAAAGAGGGCAGCCTCACCGCTTACGATGCGACTTCCCCCACGGATGAGTTTATATCGCCTTTGTCGTACAAGGAACTGATGCAGAAGGTTGAAAGCAGTGACACTGTTCAGATGCAGCGTTCATATCCGCCTTATGATTTCTTCGACAGCGTAGTTGTAAAAAAACTCAATACCACGGATATTAAAAAGATCAGGATTAAAGAAGACTGGTTTTTTGATAAACAGCGCTCAATGCTCGAAGTACGGATCATTGGTATCTGCCCGGTTATTGATGTACTGAACGATGATGGCACTTTCCGTGGACAGAAACCCTTATTCTGGATTTACTTCCCCGAAGCCAGGCCGATACTCGCCAAATCAGAAGTATTTAACCGGTTTAACGGAGCTGCGAGGCTAACCTACGACGATCTGTTCTGGAAACGCATGTTCAGTAGCTATATTTACAAGGTCGATAACCAGTACGACCGTAAAATATCCGAATATGCCTCGGGTATGGATGCCATGCTTGAGTCGGAAAGAATTAAAGAAGATCTCTTTAACTTCGAACAACAGCTTTGGGAATACTAGAATCCTCAATTATCAGGATGTAAGATCAATCCAACCTGGGTTAAAGGTTTCTGATAATAAACTTATAATATAAGGCAACTCTTCAATTACGGAGAGTTGCTTTTGTTTTTATACTTTTGCATTATCCGGCGGGACCACGATGTTATACCAAAGTCAGGATAAAAGCATATTAATACAATCCCATGGCAGTTGATCTGTTACAAACACCGGTTGAATACCTGAAAGGCGTTGGCCCCAAACGGGGTGAACTGCTCAGGAAGGAAGCCGGTATCAGTACGTATTACGATCTGCTGACGTATTATCCCTTCAGGCATGTGGACCGCAGCCGGTTTACGCCTATCGGGGAGATAAATACCGAGAATGTTTACCTGCAGGTCCGCGGACGGGTTACCGACGTTCAGCTGGTGGGGCAGGGGCGCAGTTCGCGGCTTATCGTTACCCTCCGCGATGCAACGGGCTCCATTGAATTGCTCTGGTTCCAGGGAATAAACTGGGTTAAAGATAAATTTAAGCCCGGCAGCGAATGGATTGTGTTCGGCAAGCCTACGTTGTTCAACGGAAGGTATAATTTTTCGCATCCCGAAACTGAAACCGTGGCCGAGTATACCGCCCAGCCTGCCGACCCGCTTCATCCCATTTACAACTCGACCGAGAAAATGAAACTCAACGGGCTGAATACCCGTGCCATTTCAAAAATTACCCGCAACCTGGTTTCGCAGCTTAAAGGTGTAATTCAGGAAACCTTAAGTGCAGGTATCCTGTTTGAATATAAATTTATGGGACGCGAAGATGCCCTGGTGAATATTCATTTTCCTCCCGATACTGAAACGCTTGAAAAAGCCAGGGCCCGGCTCAAATTTGATGAACTGTTCTTTAACCAGCTTCGGCTGCTGCGATACAAACTCAACCGAAACCAGAAAGTGCGGGGAAATGTATTTGGCCAGATCGGCGAACGATTCAATACCTTTTACAAAGAGCATCTGCCTTTCGAACTCACCAATGCACAAAAAAAGGTGATTCGCGAAATCCGCTTCGACCTGGGATCGGGTAAACAGATGAACCGTCTACTGCAGGGTGATGTGGGCAGCGGCAAAACACTGGTGGCCCTGATGTGCATGCTTATTGCACTGGACAACGGTTTCCAGGCTTGCCTGATGGCGCCCACCGAAATACTCGCCAACCAGCATTATGCCACTATAAAACGATTCCTGGATGGTATGAACGTTACCGTCGACCTGCTTACCGGCAGCACTAAAAAAGCCAGGCGCAAGGAAATACATCCTATGCTTCAGTCGGGCGAACTACATATTATCATCGGCACGCATGCCCTCATTGAGGATACGGTACAGTTCAGTAACCTTGGGTTGGTGGTTGTTGACGAGCAACACCGTTTTGGCGTGGCGCAGCGAGCCAAATTATGGAATAAGAGCGAAGTGCCTCCCCATGTACTGGTAATGACGGCAACGCCCATTCCGCGTACCCTGGCTATGACTGTGTATGGCGACCTGGATGTTTCGGTGATTGATGAACTGCCACCTGGCCGTAAAGCAATTAAAACCTACCATTTTTATGAATCGGGGCGCGAAAAGGTGTATAACTTCATGCGGCAACAGATTGCTGAAGGCCGGCAGGTTTACGTGGTTTATCCTCTGATTGAGGAATCGGAAATGCTCGACCTGAAAAACCTGCAGGACGGGTTCGAACATTTGAAGGAGATTTTCCCTTCGCCGAAATACACCCTGAGCATGGTGCACGGCCGCATGAAACCGGACGAAAAGGATGCCGAGATGCTTCGTTTTAAGCGGGGTGAAACACAGATTATGGTTGCCAC
>DGQJ01000216.1:0-168 GCA_002389705.1 Bacteroidales bacterium UBA4417 | reverse complement strand
GATGGCCGGACCCGCATTGAAACCATGGTTCGTACCACCGATGGTTTCGAAATATCGGATGTGGACCTGAAACTTCGCGGACCCGGTGATCTTGAAGGAACGCGGCAGAGTGGCATCCTCGACCTGAAACTTGCTGATATTGTAAGAGACGAACAAATGCTGCGGGCT
>DGQJ01000085.1:4588-11092 GCA_002389705.1 Bacteroidales bacterium UBA4417 | reverse complement strand
ATCCTGAACCAGCTTGATCCCTCTAAAGTATTTTGCCTGACCACCTCAGCCAGCCGCCTTTCCGAATTGCGCAAAACCCGTAATGAGAGACTCGGCGGCAGCATTGTGAACTATTCGGAACCCGAATATGTAACCCGCGAAATTAATTTTGCAAACCAGTATTACCATCGTCACCCGGGATGGACGCACATTTATGTAACGGCAAAATCAATTGAAGAAATTGCATCCGAAATACTGGCTATTATGGCTGGCAGAAAGAAAAATGAAAACCCCTGAAAAGACAACGGGCTGCAGGCAATAAGTATAAATCCCGACCAGGTAAAAAATAAAAAACAGGCTATTCAGTTTTCATCATTTTATAATCAACAAGCTTCACCATATCAACATGCTGATTTTGGGAACCCTTGTTTTTATCAGCGGCTGAAAAGTCAAAATTGAACTGTAACCCATGGCCGGCATTGGCGGGTATGCATTTTAAATAATCATCACCATACCACATGAGCGAAGTGAGGAAATACCAGCCCAGGTCGTAACCCAGGAAGGCATGCTTTGCGGAGACAGGCACTGCGCCATATTTATTCCGAAACCGCGTAATAAACTGCCGCACAGCCTCACTGTCGTAATTGATATAAGAAGAGGTAAGCTGGTGATAGTTCAGGTTAACCAGGAACTCTGTTTCCAGTTCAAAATCTTCCCATCCATCCATACCAACCAGGATAATATCATCTGTTTTTGAACGGGGATTTAACAGCGAAACAAAGTTGGGAACGCTGGATTTGTTGTTTGAGAAGAAGATTACAATATTCTTGACCCCGGGTTTTATTTTTTTCGTTATCCCAGCCATCTGATCGGTAGTAAAAGTGGCTGTCTGCAGGCTTGCTTTTAGGGTATGGGCGGCAATGCGGCTTTTAACCTGTGCCTCAAACTGGTCGGCGGCAGCTTTATACTCTTTGGCGTCGTTACGCACCGATATGATGTTGGCATTGGGATAATGATCAGCAATAAATGCTGTTAGTTTAGTAGCAATCCCGGCTGCCGAAACCTGCGCTTTAAATACGTAAGGATTCCCATCAACAATATTTTCGCGGCGCGAGAGTGGGTTTACGATGCCGATTTCGTGTTTACGCGCATAGCGGGCTGCCACAGCAAAAGAGTTTGCATACACCGGCCCTACCATCAGGTTCATTTTATCCATACCTGGCTTGCGCAATGCCTGGCGGATGGTTAAGGTATCATTTAATTTATCTGCGTCCAACACCTGGATATTTGCCTGCAGACCATATTTTTCGAGCGAATCGGCGGCAAGCATAAAACCGGCATAAAACTGAAAGTAATTAAAATTCTCAAAATCTGAAGTCTTTTTTAATTCGGGAGCTTCGAGCACATCGGAAGCTTCGTCGAGCAGAAACGGCAGCAGCAGGGCAATGTTGTAAGTTTTATTTAGATTAGAAGCACTGTAACAATTTGAGGGAACTACAGGCTTTATGTCTGCAGAGGTTTCGGTCCTGATATCAGGCTTTGCGCTGCCGTTAACGACAGGTTTATGCAACTTTAAAACCATGCCGGCTTTAAGGCCATCTTTTAGTTGCGGATTCAGATCGATCAGGTTATCGATGGAAGTGTTATTATTTTTAGCAATACTGTATAGGGTTTCACCGCTTTTAACCAAAATTTCATCCTGTGCTGCAGCTGGTTTTGCAATAGCTTCGGTTTTGGTTTCGGGTGCTTTGGCTTCAGTTTTATTTACGTTATCAGCAGTCTTTTTCTTAGGGATCTTAATATCCATTCCCGCTTTCAGCGAATCGAAACCCGGATTCATTTTCAGAATATCATCCACGGTAACATTAAACTGTTTCGAGATACCATAAAGCGTTTCCTGCTTTTTCACCTGGTAAATAATATACCCAGGATCAGCCTGCGGTTTAGCTGTTGCTTCAGGCTTATCGGTTTTTGGTTTAACGGCAGTGTTTTCCTTTTTCGGAACATCAATTTCGGGAACTTCCATCTGCGCTTTCTGCGGAATTTTTAACACCATATCAGCCTTTAATCCTTTATCGAGTGCAGGATTATCGGCATTGAGTTCCTCGATGGTAACATTATAAGCCTTTGATATGCCTGAAAGTGTTTCGCCCTGTTTTACAAAATGGATGTAATAGGGTTTGCCCTTATAGTTCTCAATTACTGATGATCGCTTTATTGCAACATCCTGGGCATTTGCATGGTTAACCAGCAAACTGGCAACAATCAGGATCAAAGAAAACACACGAAAGCGCATGACAATGGTTGTTAGAAATATTGAAGCAGTACCAGTGGTAAAAGTAAGTAAAATCCTGAGCGGTAAAATGAATTATTGCATCGGGGCTATTTCATCAGGATGAAGCCTTTGCCTGTTGTATTATTCCCATTCAATAGTAGCAGGTGGCTTTGAACTGATATCATAAACCACACGGTTGATTCCCTTCACCTTGTTGATAATTTCGCTCGAAACGGTAGCCAGGAAATCGTAAGGAAGTTGCGCCCAATCGGCAGTCATTCCATCGGTAGAGGTTACAGCCCTGAGTGCAACCACATTTTCGTAAGTGCGTTCGTCGCCCATTACGCCTACCGACTGTACCGGCAATAACATGGTTCCGGCCTGCCACACTTTATCGTATAAGCCATAGTTTTTGAGCCCGTTAACAAAAACAGCATCAGCTTCCTGCAAAATAGAAACCTTTTCGGCTGTTACATCGCTAAGTATCCTGATTCCCAGGCCCGGGCCGGGGAAAGGGTGACGGTTCAGGATATTCGGATCTATACGAAGTGTATTACCAACACGGCGGACTTCATCTTTAAACAGGCTTTTCAGTGGTTCAACTACCTTCAGTTTCATGAAGTCGGGCAAACCGCCAACATTGTGATGACTTTTGATGGTTGCCGAAGGACCTTTTACCGAAACCGATTCAATAACGTCGGGATAAATGGTTCCCTGGGCCAGCCATTTCACATTTTCGATGCGTTTAGCTTCGGCATCAAATACTTCGATAAACGTACGCCCGATTGCTTTTCGCTTTGCTTCTGGTTCAGTAATTCCTTTGAGTGCATCCAGAAACTGTTTGCCTGCATCAACTCCTTTCACATTCAACCCCATGTGTTGGTACGAATCGAGTACAGATTGAAACTCATCTTTACGCAAAAGCCCGTTATCCACAAAAATGCAGTACAATTGCTTTCCGATGGCTTTGTGAAGCAAAACGGCAGCAACCGTGCTGTCGACACCGCCTGAAAGTCCGAGTACAACCTTATCTGAGCCCAACTGGCTTTGCAATTCAGCAACTGCTGTTTCAACAAAAGCAAGGGGAGTCCAGTCCTGGCTACAGCCGCATATATCAACCATAAAATTCCGCAGCAGTATGGTTCCATCAACGCTGTGATATACCTCGGGATGAAACTGGATTCCATAAGTGGGTTCTCCTTCAATACTGAAACCAGCCACTTTCACATCGGGTGTACTGGCAATGATTTTATATTTTCCGGGTATTTCGAGTATGGTGTCGCCATGACTCATCCATACCTGCCCGCCATCGGTCATTCCACGCACCAGGTCACTGTGATGATCGATAAACGAAAGATTGGCCCGGCCATATTCCCTGATTTTTGAAGGAGCCACAGTTCCCTGGTCAATGGTTGACAAATACTGAGCACCGTAGCAAACGCCCAGCAACGGGAATCGGCCCCTGATACCCGAAAGGTCGGGTGAAGGTGCGTTTTTGTCTCTTACTGAAAACGGGCTTCCCGAAAGAATAACGCCTTTGATATGATCGCCGAGCTCAGGAATATGGTTAAACGGATGTATTTCGCAATACACATTAAGTTCACGTATACGCCTGGCAATGAGCTGAGTATACTGTGAACCAAAATCGAGAATCAGAATTGTTTCGTGCATGCTGCAAAGATAAAAAGATTGTAGGATGTAGCATCAAAAATACACGCTTACTAAAATTAATAGCTTCTATCCGGCTGCTTATCCCGATTTCAACTATATTTGTGCTATCAGAAACTAAAATAAATACAAACAAAACTCTTTTGCTATGAAAAAATTATTCATTACATTCATCTTTGTTTTTACAACAGCAATTTTTGTGAATGCTCAGGAAATAGGGGTACGCTTCGGAGGAACTAATGGTGCCGGTGGCGCTGCGCTTGATGGCGTTTTTGGATCCAAAATAGGCAGAATTCACGCCGATCTTGGGTTTTACAGCGGTGGAGTGGGTATTGATGCTTTGTGGGATTTCGTTTACAAACCACTTGGCGGAGAAGCCTTTAACTGGTACCTGGGCGCCGGGCCAACTACATACATCGGGGATGACTTCTGGTTGGGTGTTTGCGGTGAAATCGGACTTGAATATAAATTCAACAGCGTACCAATTTCGATCGGTGCTGACTGGCGTCCTACCCTATGGATTGTTGAAGAAACAAATTTCGGAGCCGATTCATTTGGTTTAAACGTAAGGTTCAGGTTCGGTAAATAAACATAACATTTCAAGCCATAGCCTGTGTATTTGATTTCCAGCGAATTAAGGGAATCAGAGAAAAGAGAAGCGCAGAATACCGGAGTTCATCCTGGCTTTCTGCGCTTTTTAATTATAATCCAATTCAAATATCAGAGTAAAAACTTCAGGTCATCGCCGGGGAATAATTCCAAAGGCTCCTCCCCTGCTTTGAATAAACGCATCGGCTTTTTACCCAGCAATTGCAAATGATCGCCATCCAGTAACAGCGCGGTAGCTTCGCGTAAACCAACCACCACCACTTCAGGATTCAGCGCCTGGAATTCGTTGATCCTTTGTTCGCGTGTTTCGCCTCCATGTCCTTCGGGATTGGCATCCAGGTAATGCGGGTTTATCTGGAAACGAACCAGGTTGAGTGTTAAAAATGACGATGGCTGAATGACGGGCATATCGTTGGTGGTGCGCAGGCTTGGACAGGCCACATTGGATCCGGCGCTCCAGCCGATAAAAGGTGTGCCCGCAATTACTTTTCCCCTGATAGCTTCCATAATACCGGTGTCGTGCATCATCTGAACCAGCCTGAAAGTATTACCTCCGCCTACCACGATGCATTCAGCCTGCTGTATCGCAATAACAGGATCAGCTACCTTGTGTACCGACTGAACATTGCATTCCCAGAGACTAAACACATCGCTCACGCGGCTTGTGTAATCATCCCAGCTAACGGTTACCCCGGCATAAGGAACAAAAAGACAGGATTTCAGGTTATTTTCCCGTATAAAATCAGCCAGAATTACGCGGGGCCAGCCCAGGTAATCCTCGCCGGGATTGGTGGAATTGCTTAATAATAACAGTTTCATTTTATTGACTATTTTGGCGCAAAGGTAATGGTTTTGTTTTATGTTGAGAGCAGGGGAAAGATGTAAGATGTGGGATGTATGATGTTAGGTTTAAGGTGAAAGGTGAAAGGTTTTGGGGCATGCCTTAAGATTGATCAGGAGAAATCAATTCAGGTAGGATTTAAAACTATTCTCCTGATTATAGCTGCTATCCGGATGAATTTATCTCCGGATTAACACCAATAAACAACTGCATACCTTTGAGTATTCTGATGAAACTATAGATTAATAAATGTACAATCAATTTAAAAGTTGGAAAACGTATTTTGACTGTCTTAACTTTTGAATTAGCAGCTTAAACCTCTAATTTTGTCCGCATAAATAATTGCAATGCAAAAAGGAGTTTACAATCGTGGTGCCATTTTAATGTTATGGATAACATCAGCAATCTGGGGTTTTGCCTTTGTAGCCCAGCGTGCAGGTATGGAATTTATGGGTCCGTTTACATTTAACGGCATACGGTTTTTATTGGGAAGTGCATCACTGCTGCCACTGATCTTGTGGCAGAAATACAAACAGAAAAGTCCTGTTAAAAAAACCGGCAATATTATTGGAGGCAGCCTGCTTGCCGGTACGGTTCTTTTTATCGGGGCTTCGTTGCAACAAGCAGGAATGGTTTATACCGAAGCCGGGAAAGCCGGTTTTATTACTGGTTTCTATGTAATCCTGGTACCGCTCATTGGCGTATTTATCGGCCAGCATATCACAAAACTGATTTGGGCAGGCGCTTTTATAGCCCTTTCCGGGTTATACCTGCTAACCATAAACGGGCCGCTCACCTTACAAAAAGGAGATATCCTGATCCTGGTGAGCGCGATATTTTGGGCAGCACATGTACAACTGATCAATAAACTGGTTGATACACATGCGGCGCTGCCCTTGTCGGCATTGCAGTTCGCAGTTTGTGGCCTGTTAAGCCTTGCCACGGCAGGCATGTTCGAAAAAATAACTATTGAATCCATATTTCAGGCTGCCATCCCGTTACTTTATGGTGGATTTTTATCGGTAGGTATTGCATATACGTTGCAGGTGGTTGCACAGCAGCATGTTCATCCGGCGTATGCTACTATCATTTTAAGTTTCGAAACTGTATTTGCCGTGGTGGGAGGCTTCCT
>DGQJ01000085.1:0-4439 GCA_002389705.1 Bacteroidales bacterium UBA4417 | reverse complement strand
CAGAGATTTCCAATGCCATTTTTAACAGATAAACGATCATAAAATCACACCTATGTTTTCAACTGAAATTTACATCCAACGCAGGGCCAAATTACGTAAGACCGTTAAATCAGGTTTAATCCTGCTGCCGGGCAACGACGAAAGCCCGATGAATTATGCTGACAATGGTTATCATTTCCGGCAGGATAGCACCTTCCTGTATTTTTTCGGCTTGCAGCATCCTTTCCTGGCAGGTATACTTGATTGCGATAGCGGGGATGAAATGATTTTTGGAAACGACCTTACGGTTGAAGATTTTGTGTGGATGGGTTCTCAGCCAACACTGGCAACCCAAGCCTTTCAGGTGGGGGTAAACAAAACAGGCGATCTGGCCTCGCTGGTGGTATTGCTCGAGGAAGCACGTACTAAAGGGCGTAAAATTCATTTTCTCCCACCTTATCGGCCCGAAAACAAGATAAAACTCTTCGAATGGCTTGGAGTACCTCCAAACGAATCAAAAATGAGCGCCTCACTCGACCTGATTATGGGTGTTGTAAACCAGAGGAATTACAAATCGGCCGAAGAAAATGCAGAAATCAGGAAAGCCTGCGACGTTAGTGTTGATATGCATACCCTTTCGATGCGCATGGCTAAACCCGGAGTTTCGGAAGCCCGGATTGCGGCGGCAGTTCATGAGGTTGCGCTGGCTTCAGGCGGACAAATTGCTTTTCCGATCATTGCCACCATCAACGGACAAACCCTGCACAATCATTACCACGGAAATATCTTAAAGGAAGGGGATATGTTCCTGCTTGACGCCGGGGCCGAAACCGCCATGGGATATGCCGGCGACCTTTCGAGCACCACACCGGTGAGCGGGAAATTCACTTCGCGGCAAAGGGATATTTATAACATTTGCCTCGACAGCCATAATACAGCTATCAGCATGTTGAAACCAGGCATTCCATTCAGGGAAGTATATTTTGAGTCGGCAAGGGTGATTGTCCGTGGCCTGAAAGACCTGGGCCTGATGAAAGGAAATGTTGACGACGCATTGCAAAACGGGGCACATGCCATGTTTTTCCCTTGCGGGCTGGGCCATATGATGGGTCTTGATGTGCATGATATGGAAGACCTGGGCGAGGTGTATGTGGGTTATGGCGGTGAACCAAAAAGCACCCAGTTCGGGCTAAAATCACTTCGGCTTGGCAGGAAACTGGAACCGGGGTTTGTTTTTACCATTGAACCCGGCATTTATTTTATTCCCGAGTTAATTGATCAGTGGAAAGCAACCAGTAAGAACAGCGAATATATTAATTTTGATAAGGTTGAAACGTACCGGAACTTTGGCGGATTACGTAACGAGGAAAACTTCCTGGTTACCGAAACCGGTTGCGAACTGCTCGGAAAACCTAAACCCAAAAGCATTGAAGATGTAGAAGCTGAGTGGGCAAAAGGCCTGTAAAGCCCCCGCCACTCAAAACACGTAAATCCGCAGGCATTACAAATCAAGTATCTTTCGTAAAGTCTGCGGATTTCTTGTAGTAGCCGGAATGCCAGTATATTTTTCGATAAATGCGTTCGGGAATCCATAAACCCCTTTATGCAAATGCGAAATGGAAAAAAAATCACGGGTGTTGTGATAAATTATTTCCACTTCACTATTCTTCGAAAACAAAGGCAGACTGATGTTGCCGTTGAAGGCATTTTTCAGGAATGAGACGTATAATTTTTGCTCCTCTGACCTTTCAGAATATTTAATTTCCAATGCTTTAAGAACTGATTCAATTTCAGTTCTGCTTCGCAGGATTACATCGGTATGGAAACCGAAATTTTCAACTATCAGACGTTCAACCCGGATCACCAGTTCAGTAGCGGAGGACCCATTGCTGCTAAAAAGCACATTCCCGCTCTGGATATAAGTTTTCACACCGGTGAAGCCTTCCCGTAAAAAAGCCTCGCGCAATGTCTCCATTTTAATAATTTTCTGCCCCGATACGTTTATCCCACGCAGAAAAGCAATATAAGTATCCATAATAACCAAACCCGAAAATGAGTCGAAAGTTAAACAGAAAAGCAACATAAATGTTGCTGCCCGGCTCATATTTGGGCCAGGCAGCAGTTTATTTCAATAAAAAACCGTTTGTCAGATCAATTAACGCACAGCAACTTTATAGGTTTCGGCAAACCCCGGGAAACTGATATTTACCAGGTAAACGCCGGTAGAGAACGGGCACGAAACCTTTTGCAATCCCGAGCCATCCAACACAACAGTTTCTATTACCCTGCCCTGCAGATCGAAGATGGTGGCGGAGCCTTTCTTTCCTTTAAGCGTCTCGTATTGCAGATTCAGTTCGCGGTTGAAAGCAAATACGCGGCATGCCGGTGTTTGCTTGTTGTTTTCCGGCATTCCGGCTGTTATCCCGATAAATTTTATTTTAAAGCGATTCGGATCATCCGATGCCTGGTACGCGAAAGAATATTCGGATAAATTACGAAGCGATAGCTGATTTCCTGTTTTGGTATCGAGCAAGTAAATTCCCATATCGGGATACTGGCTAAAACTTTCAACTCCTGTTATTTGAAATACAGCCGTGGCATCGGAGCAAAATTTGAAGCCCAAATCAATAGCCTTATCAATTCCCGAGAAAGGGAATGAATTGATGGAATATTTAGTGCCGCTTATGTCAACTGTATAAACATCAGGCACCAGGCTGCCGGCGAAAGATTCGAGGTTATAGGCATCGTAAGCCCCATCGAAACCATCCGTAGCATCCTGGTTAAAATGCATATACAGTTCATCTGTTTTATTGTTAACTTTAACTGTAATCTGAAGCAAATCGGCAACATCATTACCACTTTTAAGCATGGTAGTATCGGCAGCGAACTGGCCACAGGCGCTTCTATTTATTACTGAGCCAGTTGATGTTAAGTTAAAGAATGCGACGAAAGCAGATGCAAGGGTGAGCATCAGTATCTTTTCAGATACCTTGATAAACTCTTCTGTGATAAGCTCTTTTGTTTTCATAACTTATACATTTATAGTGCTGTTATCAGATTGTGCACACGCTCAATTCCCGGCAGGAAGAAAAGATATCTCCGGCTCACCGGAAATATCTTTAATTTGGAAGTTATTGAAGCAGCATACAAGCATGTACGAGATAAAATTTCTTCATGGCCGTATTCACCTGTTAATAATGGATACTACCGGGTTCATCTGAATGGGTTTCTTCAACCGGAGTACTGACAGAAAAAATGACATATTTCCGGAAAAAGATCTTCAGGGCCACGGTAAACAATGACGTTATTATCCAGATAAAACCAATTATTGCTATGCTCATTTTCAGTGTTCCTTTCTTCAATCAGAATGATACAAAATTAACCCTGCATTGAAAAATACTCTATAGTTCGAATTGCCTAATATATGTAGTGGAAGGCTGATTAAAAGTGTAGATTAAATCACTACATTCGGATTCAGTATGATTAATGAAGAAGCGCTGGTAAACATTTACCCGGAACTTGCAGAAATAGATAATTCGGTTTATCAGCAAATACATGAAGTACCTTAATTAACATAGAATTTTAATATAGAATTCAAAAAATAAAGCCGATGTCTGGTTTCACAAAAAACTTACTTTCACCTGTATATCCGTATTACGGCCTTTATCATCGCTGCACGATATTTTAACCATACCGGCTTCGGGTGTGAAAAAGAGTTTCTGCCCGCGCACAGCCTCTTTAAAAAACTTATCGTTGATATACCAGTATACTTTGCTTACATCCGATGTAGCCGTAAAAGCCAGTTGAAGCTGCTGTTTTGCTTCTTTGTATAGAATATATTCCTTGCCATCGGTAAGCGATGTAATTACAGGGCTATCGTTGTGATACACCCTGTTGCACTGCGGGTTATGCGGCGGAATTTTGCGGTAGGGAATCTGCTCGTCCTCGTAAAAGGCAATAAGTCCCGGACTCAGGTTCGGGTAATAATCGGTGCGGTAACCGGCTGATGGCAGGCACGAACGGCAGTACGACAAATCTCCGGCTTCATTCACAAAAACCGGAACCTGGTGATCGCATTTGCGGTTGGGTGAAACGGCCGGGATATAATCGTCCATCACCAGCGCGGTGCATCCTTCGGAAGGCGGCAAACCCGATTCGGCACATACCAGCCGGAAATCGAGCCCCGCCGGTCGTTTGAACCAGGCAGGCTTTTGATTATAAGCCAGGTAATTGAATATTTTGAAGAGTATGGGTGTTGCAAAATCAGCGCCTGAGAGTTCAGGCACGCCGGTGCCATCAAAATTACCAACCCAAATACCCACCGTATAGTCAGGATTATAACCTATACTCCAGGCATCGCGACGGCCATACGAAGTCCCGGTTTTCCAGGCAATATGTGGCAAATTAACTGAGTTTTCGAAATTGTTTGGCAGGTCAGGGCGCTTTAACCCGGTAAGGAT
>DGQJ01000176.1 GCA_002389705.1 Bacteroidales bacterium UBA4417 | reverse complement strand
CAAACGGGCTACCAGCTGATCGGCCGTCATTTCGAGTGAGAAGAAAGCTACTGCTTTTTTGGCCTCAACAGCTATATTCCGTGCCATCGAAAGCGTGAAAGCGGTTTTACCCATACCAGGGCGGGCTGCAACAATTATAAGGTCGCTTCGCTGCCAGCCACCGGTAAGCTTATCAAGATCCATAAAACCGGATGGAACGCCCGACGAAACACCATCGTTTTTACGGGCATTATCAATCTGGTTCAATACTTTGTGCACCAACTCGGGCATCAGCTGGGCTTTTTTCCGGAGGTTATTTTCGCTGATCGAAAAAAGATTACTCTCTGTTTCGTCGAGCAAATCGAACACATCCGTTGAATCTTCGAAAGATTTGCGGATAGTTTCGGTCGATATTTTGATGAGTTCGCGTTGCAGGAATTTCTGTTTCAGAATCCCTACATGGAATTCGATATTTGCCGAAGAAGCAATGCGTGAAGTAAGCTGGGTAATGTAAAAAGGCCCGCCGGCAAGTTCCAGTTTGCCATTCTGGCGAAGGGTATTGGTTACTGTAAGGATATCAACCGGCTCGTTATTGTGAAATAACATGGTGATTGCCTCGAATATGGCCTGGTGCGATTCCTTATAGAATACTTCGGGCACCAGCATATCAATAACAGCTGCCACAGCATCTTTTTCGAGCATAAGCGCGCCCAGAACTGCCTCCTCGAGGTCAGTGGCCTGAGGTGGCAACTTGCCATGATCCTGGAATGGATCCCTTGATGCTGAAGGTCTTTTGAATGTTTTGCGCGAAGCCAGCGCATCGGTTCTCTCGTTTTCTTCCATACGTGTCAAAATTAGCGTAAAATCGCCATCCTTCGATTTTAGTTGCCGGAATAATTTATTAACAAAGTTGCCCCAACCGGATAAACTTCAAAAATATGTTGCCCTATCTGATATTGCAACATTAAATCAGGTTGTACTGAATAAAACCGGAGCAAAAAAAAGACTGCCTATGCCTGGCAGTCTTTCGGTAAATAATTTCCAAGCTATTAGCGTGGTGCAACCGGAGCCGATCCGGGATCGTTCTGTGGCATCCGGGCACCGTTCGAGTTATCGACAACGCTGCCAATAATACGCAACTGAATGGATGATTCTTTTCCATTCGACACAACTGTGATGGTTTTATTGATGGGCCCGATACGATCGGTATTGTATTTGACTTTAATTGAAGCTGTTTTCCCCTTGAGGATGGGTTCGCGGGGCCATTCGGGTACAGTGCAACCACACGAAGAGGTAACGTTTGATAAAATAAGCGGCTCGACGCCTGTATTTTTAAATTTGAATTCACAGGTCCCATCGCCTCCTTTGGCAATTGTACCATAGTCGTGGGTAGTTTTTTCGAAGGTAATTACCGGCGCATTAGGATTTGCAGCTGGTTGTGGGGCAGCATTCTGGGCAAATGCAGCAAAACTCATAAAAAGCGAAACGCTGAGTGCAAAAAGTACTTTTTTCATACGTATGATTTAATTTCAGGTTATTGATCTGTTTTTTTAGTCCGGTAAGTCCGGTAAGCCCGGTAAGTTATTTCATTCCTGATTTACCAATTACCATGCCACCGGTAAATACAAAAACAAAATTATTAATAATTCAGGGTTCAAAACGAGCAACCGGATAAATTTATTATAAATTTGTTTAAAATTAACATTTGATCATGAGAGGTATTACCTTAATCTATACAGCCGCTTTCCTTACTGTTTATTTTTCATCCTGCAGTTCCGGGAAAAAAGTACCTGTTTCTGCCATTCAATCCAATGTCATGATTCCAGGAGTGATCATTTACCAGACTACCCGAGATTATTCGAAGAATGTGCCTGTAATTTTGAGTGAAGATAAAAAGAGTATCGCATCGTACCCGGGAGTAACAGATGTTTACACAAGCGAAAAACTTGCCTATCCAACAGCGTTGGCTAAGGGATTCTGGCTTGATAACCGGGGCATTAACCAGCATGTTGCTTTCCTGAGTATTACATACGAAGAATATGCGAAACTCCCGCAAACACCTGCAAATGAAGAACTTTTTAAAATGATACTGGATAGTTCTCCTTTACAGAGCATGTATAAAGGCAATGCCAGGGACAGTTATACCAACATCGTTAAGGACCTGAACAAAAAAATAAAAAAAGGTGATTTTTCGGGTTTCGAAAAGTTGAAATAAGTCGGCATGCATTTTGCTGAAAGAATGATATTTAGAAGGATCCGGCTCCTGTTTACGGTTGCAGATGTTAGCAACTTTTAACAAAAAAATACGACGAAAGTATATATCATAAATACCAGATATATTAAATTGCACTACTTTTGTCCGACATTCCGTAGTTTTGTTTTTAATTTAAGGAATACTTAATACTAACTAAGCTCTCCATCATTGGAAAATTCAATCCCGTTTGTTAAATTACTGGATGGTAGAAGTTTCTACTATGCCTTTCTGGCCGGAGCCCAGCGTATTTTCGAAAACCAGGGTTTATTAAATAAGATGAATGTTTTCCCTGTGGCCGATGCCGATACCGGGACAAACCTGGCCAGTACGATGCGATCCATTGTGGATTGCCCCATCCCTACCAACAATGTTAAAATGGCTGCTGCAGCTCTTGCAGATGCTGCTCTTGTTGGCGCCCGCGGCAATTCAGGAATTATTTTCGCCCAGTTTTTGTATGGGTTCAGCAACGAAATTGAAAGCGAAGATAACCTTACCGTTGAGAATTTTTCACGCTCTGTTTCAAAGGCTGTAACCTACGCTTACGAAGCCATAGCTAATCCTGTTGAAGGAACCATGATTTCGGTTATCCGCGAATGGGCTGAGTTTATTAATACCATGAAGGGGTTAATCGACGATTTTGTTGAACTCCTCACCAAAGCATTCCAGGTTGCCAAAAAATCACTTGCCGAAACAACGCTTCACCTCGAGGCATTAGCCAAAGCTAACGTGGTTGATGCCGGAGCAAAAGGTTTTGTTCTGTTTCTGGAAGGTATGATTGATTTCTTCAAGAACAGGCAGACCATACGCCGGCTGGCCATCCCGATGAATGACATGATTCTTGAAGAGGTTCCGGCCGACTCGCACGAAGAAATCACTTACCGCTATTGCTGTGAAGCCATGCTGGCTCTCGACCTGCACCCGGGCGAAACCAAAAACTCGGTAAGAGATGCAATAGTCAATATGGGCGATTCGATGGTTGTTGCCGGCTCCGAAAAACGCCTCCGCATTCACATTCACTCCGACGAACCTATTAAACTGTTCGAGACAATCAGCAAAAAAGCATCCATCACTTACCAGAAAGTGGATGATATGATTATGCAGAAGGAGATGTCGCATAACAGGAAATGGCCTATCGCTCTTATCACCGATTCAACCTGCGATCTGCCGCAGGAAATCCTCGAAAAATACCAGATCACCATGGTTCCGCTTACCTTGCAGTTTGGCGCATCGCTTTTTCTCGACCGCACCACCATTGCCAACGAGCAGTTTTACAACCAGTTGGAATCTTCGCCGCAATATCCTACAACTTCGCAACCGGCTTATAAGGATTTTATCAATAAGTATTCGTACCTGAGTTCCCATTATAATTCAACCATTGGTATTCACCTGAGTAAGGCATTCAGCGGCACCTTTTCGAACAGCCAGCGTGCAGCAAAGGCAGTGAGCGAACAAAGTGGCAAGGAAATTTCAGTAGTCAACTCCAACCGTATTTCGAGTGCGTTGGGCTTAACTGTACTTCGCGCTGCCGAGGCCATTGAACAGGGACTTTCGCACCAGCAAATTGTTTCGGCAGTTGAAAGCTGGAGCAACAAAAACCACATCCTGGTGAGTGCCAAAACGGTGAAATACCTTGTAAAAAGCGGCAGGTTAAGCCATTCCAAAGGCATTATCGGGAAGCTGCTTGGCGTGAAACCTATTATCTCAGTTGACAATGATGGCAAAGCAATCACCTTTGGAAAAGCATTTTCCGAAAAGGGAAGCATGAAACAGCTGATAAAAGTTGCTTCGGACCTGGTTGCAAAAGGAAAAATCTGGGGATACGCCATTTCGCATGTACGCAACCCCGAAACAGCCCAATGGTATGCCACCGAAATGGAACGGCTCACCGGGCAGAAGCCGCGTTTTGTAAATGCCTGCAGCCCTGTGCTGGGTGTACACGGCGGACCAGGCACAGTGGTGCTTTCCATTATGGAAGAATAACCCTGGCACCGTTAACTTTTATTAATTCGTCCCATCAATTTAACCTCCGTAAGGCAGGTTACTGAAATATTTTTACTCAGTAACAAATCAGGCTTTGTGATTCATAGTCTTTTTGTACTTTCGCCCCGCCGCCGGAAGTGCAACATCATTATGCATTTCGACGACTTTAACACTGAAAACCAATTAATTGTATGATAACACAGCAACTGATCAACCCCGCGAGTATAGTAATTGTAGGCGGATCGAATGACATTGCAAAACCAGGCGGAAAGGTTCTAAAGAACCTCATCGACAATCATTTTGGGGGCC
>DGQJ01000162.1 GCA_002389705.1 Bacteroidales bacterium UBA4417 | reverse complement strand
GTTAAATTGCAGATTTGCGTTTGCGCAATGAAAGATAGAATGTAAATGCCGCAAAAAGTCCGGCTACCACTATAAAAAACCTGCCAATATAATCTCCGTGCTTTACATAAAAAGTAATTTTATCGTTGGCATTAATCTTTTGCCGAATGGCAGCAGGAACCCAATAAGCCGTGCGCTGCGAAATATCGCCACGCTGGTTTACAAAACACGAAATTCCGGTATTTGCCGAACGGGCAATACTACGGCGGGTTTCGATGGCCCGAATGGATGAAAACAGCAGGTGCTGACGGTGCCCGGCGGTGTTGCCCCACCAGCCATCGTTGGTTATTACAAATATTACGTTAGCTCCGTTTTGTATAAAGCGGTTCATAAACTCGCCATACACAGACTCGTAGCAAATACAGGGTGCCACTTTAAGCCCGTTGCGGATTACAAACGGGGTTTGATCGGGATTTACACCCAGGCTGCCGGTGGTTCCGCCCAGGTCGATGGCAAACTTTTTCAGGAACGGGAAAACATTGAGGTACGGCATATTTTCGACACCAGGCGTAAGCTTCGATTTGTGATATTTCTGAAGCATTCCGTTATGGGCTACAAACAGGGCGGTGTTGTACGAATCGTAATAACGGTCGGCATCCCTGAATTTGCGGGCAGTTGCGCTCAAGGTTTCACCCGGCGCAAAAACCTTGCGCGAAGAAATACCGGTAATAGTATTCATATGTGAGTACTTCAGGTTAAAAGCCCTTAAGCGCGCAATGCTGGGCGAAAATTCAATCTGGTCCTCAAAAATATATTCCTGTATGGCACTTTCGGGAAACACCGCGAAATCAGCAGCACTGTCGGCTTTTTCGGTCGCAAGTGCCAGCATACGGTCGGTAACCACCATCGGGTCCAACTCATATTGCTCGTTGTACGGATCGAGGTTTGGCTGCACCACCACCACATCCACCGGGTTAATTTTCTCGGTGTAACTATTGTACATGCTTAACGAAATAGCAATGGGAACAATGATAATAACGAGGGTAGCAGCCATGCGGACGGCAACGGTACGGCTGCAGGTTTTAAGCAGAATGCGGTCGCGCACAAAAAGGAACAGCAGGATATTAATCAGCATTATCCAAAGCGAACCGCCAAAAATACCTGTGTATTCGTACCACTGTATCCATTTGGGATAGGCCGCGAAACCATTACCCAGGTTGAGCCAGGGGAAATTCAGGTCCCAGCGCAGGTGAATAAATTCGGCGGTTAGCACATAAGCGGTCAGTGCAGTATAGGCAGCCCAGGTTCCGGGTAAACGGCGGTGCGTAACGTGAAACAGGTAAAATGCTCCACCCACCAGCGAGGTATTTACAAGTATGGTAGCAACAATGCCAATGGGAGTTGATATGGCAACCCACCAGGTAGTTAACGCCAGCCAGGTTACAAAAGTAATGATCATATACGGCAGAAAGCCCGATGCGTGATTATTTGCACGGTTTTTCCACTGCTCGTACTCCACAATCAACAGGGGGACAAATCCTGCGAACAATAACACCGGAAATCCGCGTTCGGGCCAGCCGATGCTTAGTAATAAACCTGAAAATAAAGAGAGCAGGAACTTATGAAATGGTTTCATACACTGTAAATATATATGCAAAGGTAGGAAAAGCAGGGAGATGTGAGAATGCGATAATGCGATAATGTGATAATGCGGGAATGAAGTAATTTCGTAAATCAGTATATTAGCAAATCAACCAAATCGCCCATAATACTCATTGCAACAATAACAAAGAACAGGTCAAATTTTTCTTTATAATTGTGGCATTATTAATGCTTATTATAGCAAATAATCGCAATTATCAGAAACTGATATTCTGAAATGAAACATTAATGCCATTTTAAATTTATAAATTAGGATTATTCTTTATGCAAAAAGAGATCGTAGAAAATAGAAAGACAACAATTTATGCTGGTATAACAGGTTTTATATTTGTTCTGGTTTTTCCAAATATTATTAGAAGGCTAAATTTTATAACATCCGGCTCATACGTTCTCGGGTACATAGTAGCTTTAACTACTTTTTGTGTTATATTATTAGTCAGCAAAGGTAACTTGAAGAAATTTGGTTTTATAGGATTCCGATTTTCTACTTTAGTAAGGCCGATGCTCTTAATTTCAATATTTGCTATTTCAACTAATCTTTTAAATAAATACATATTAAAATTTCACGGAGTAGTAGTTGACAAACCTAATAACATGCTAAATTTCTTTTTAATGGCATTCATTATTCTTCCAATATCCGAAGAATTACAGTTTAGAAGTCTATTGCAATCAACGATTCAAAACCTCAATTGGAAAATTTTAAAAATCAGGAATCTGCAATTTGCTTTCCCCGTTCTTTGCTCGGCTTCACTTTTTGGATTAATGCATCTTACAAATATATTCAGAGGGGCTAGTTTGAATTTTACAGTTTTCAATGCATTCTCAGCATTTATCGCCGGATTAATTTTTGGTTACTATAAGGAAAAAACCGGAAGTATCTTAATTTCAATAATTTTGCATGCATTCGGAAATCTCATGGCTTTTATCACATCCTTCCTTTTTTAATTACAAGGGCATTAGTTATATCTAATATTATTCATGATGTTACAAAATACCTTTGCTCAGGAGCGCTTGCAGCGCGTGCGGCATAGCTCAAAATATATCCTCCGCTTTGATTTTTGAGCCAGGTTTGTGTAATATTGCTACTGTATGTCTGACAGATATAAAATATTCAAGGCGATGATGCATATTTTGTTACTTTCACTATAACTGATTGGATTTGTTACCAGTGAAGCTGAAATGCCATCCCTGGTAGAGGTAATTTTGTTACGTTTGTGGTGAGTACAGGATAGACGTATCGCACGCGATGCAAACACGTGCGAGCCAGGATGTGATAATTCGATAAATTGGGAATGTGTTAAAGCGAATATTTGTAAATTATCCTTGCATTATTTTTCGTACTGTAAGCAGATAAAGCCTGGATAAACAGCTATTTAACTCACCCTCAGCAACCGATGTGTAACATAAAAAAAGGGTTAACGCTATGCTAACCCCTTTTCTCAACTAACTGATTTATTTATTACGAAAGCCCTATGGTTTCAACTCCTGAAGTTGACCATTCGTAGCTGTAAAGCCCATCGAGTAATCGTTTGTGTTTTTCCTCAGCCGTAAGTATGTTGTATTTCTCCTTTTCAGCTTCAATTTTCCTGCGTTTTTCTTCCTCCACCGCGTGAATTTCGTTTAGGTATTTGGTTTCCATACGCCGTTTCAGGAAATCGCTGGCCACCGAGGGGAAAAGTTCTAACAGCAGTTCGTCTCTTTCGGTTAGGGCCAGTTTAACACCGCCATATTCCTCGAAAACCGGGTTATCCTGTTTTTTGTAAAATTTGGTGTCGTAAGGTGTTTCTTCTTTTACACCGGCAATCTTATACCTGAATTCAGGATCAACAGGCACTGGGGTGTGTCCGTATGAACCTTTCACCAGGTTTACATATTGAATAGACTTAGTGGTGTACATAGGCAAGCCCTTCGATTCGTCGATGGCGCAGTTTACAGCCTGCGCGCCA
>DGQJ01000037.1 GCA_002389705.1 Bacteroidales bacterium UBA4417 | reverse complement strand
CGGCGGTAATCAAAACCTGCAACTATATGGTCTGCTTGTATGTATCGCAGGCCAAGTGTTTTGTTTAGCAATTCTCCTTCAGGCAACCTGTAACCCAGGGTAGTATATGCAGGCAGCTGGTAGTAACGCCCGGTATTAAAATTAACAGCCAGCTTGGTTGTGAGCGAATAGGATACCGAAAAACGGGGTGAAATCTGTTTTAAAAGGTTCGACATTTGCGAGGAGTAGCTATTGGCATCGGAACGCAGCCCCAGAGACAGCAATAATTTGTCGTTCAGGTAACTTTTACTAACCTGCCCGAATAAACTCCATTTAAAAAAATCGAGGTTTGAAGTATAATTTATTTCTGTAACTGTATCTTCACCAGCCGGAATAAACACTTTCTGAAAAGTAGTATTCTGATACTTAGCATACTCTGCACCAGCACCGTATGTAAATTTATACCCGTTTTGGCGCAAAACTTCTTCGTACCTCAATTTGTTCTCAGTTTCGTAGGATGAATAGTCAATCGTTTTGTTATCCGCACTGCTTTCGTCGTTATTCAAATACTTAACAGCCTCATTATAAAGCATATTACGACTAACAATAAGTGTGCTGTATGAATTTTCGCGGTAGTGACGGTAATTGGCGCCTATGGCATAATTCCACTGGTTATTTGTGGGAAGGTAGTCTAAAATATACTGCTGCTCTTCAGTTGGGTTTTTAATACCCATATTGAGCACATTTTTATCAAGCGCACCAATGCTGATGATGGTAAGCTCGTTGTGAATGTTAAATTTGGTCTTTAATTTCAGGGTATAATCATTGAAAGTAGGCAGGAACGGCAGCCCAATGGCGCTGAATAAAAACTGCAGATACGACCTGCGGATTGAAAAAAGCAGGTTGGTTTTATCACCCAGCGGACCATTAACGCTTAAAGCCGTTTCGCTGGCACCAAGGGTTGCACGATAAATCATGCGATCAGGATTTCCGTCAATTAGTTTCATGTCAATCACCGAACTCAGCGAANNGGGATTTCAATACCATCGAGCAAAAACCGGTTCTCGGATGGTCCTCCTCCCCTCACAATGATGTCGTTACGAAACGAAACAGATGAAGAAACACCAGGCAGCGATTGAATTACTTTTGAAATATCCCGGTTGGAACCCGGGCTTTTCTCGATTTGCGCAATGCCCAGGGACTTCAGTGAAACCGGGCTTTCTTCGACCCGTTTAAAAGTAGCTGCAGTAATTTCGACACCGGTAATCTGCACACCTACTTCTTTCATGGCAATATCAATAGATGCTGTTTTGGCGTTTGTGATCAGAATTTCCTCCGTCATTAACTTTTCGAATCCGATTGAACTGGCTTCAAGCTTTATATAACCGGGCTTCAAACCGGTAAAAGAGAAATTCCCGTCGATGTCGCTGGTTGCACCGATATTGGTACCACTTATAATAAGGTTTGTAAAAGGAATCGGATCATTATTTTTTACATTATACACCCGGCCTTTAATTGAACCGTTTTGAGCATACAAGCTCACGGTTACCAGAAGTAAAAAAGCAAGAAACAGTGGTTTATGTATCATGTTAATGAAATTTCAATTTATGTTTAACTATTTTAATAAATCATTAGACAATACTTGAACAACCATGAATGCAAAATGTTTAAAAATTCAAAAATAAAATCATTTTCTATCGAAGAAAATTATGCTTTAAAGTTTTTAATGTACAATAATGCCTTGTTAATATTAGCTTCCAACCCATTTTCACCTTCAAGCCAGAAAATTCTGACGCCCTTTTTCTCCATTCGCCTGAACCAGGTCATTTGCCGCTTGGCAAACTGATGAATAGCTGTATTCAGCAATCTAACCATCTGGCTGTATGATAATTCACCAGTAAGATACATGGTAATATATTTGTATTCCAGGCCATAAAAAAGCAGTCGGTCTGCGCTCACACCCTTCTCCATCAGCTGCCTTACTTCGTCAATCATTCCTTCGTTGAGGCGCTGGTTAAGGCGTTGCGTAATCCGGTTGCGGATTATTTCGCGATCGTACCGAATGCCAATCACAGGCGTATTGCTGAAATCAGGCAACTTATCCAGGTTAGGGTGTTCCTGCTTAAAAAGCTCAATCTCCAGGGCACGGGTTAGACGTTCCCGATCGGAAGTATCGGTGGTATTATGCAGCTGGCGGGCTGTAGAAATCATCCTGATCAGTTGTTCATCTGGCAAGCCGGCGAGTTTTTCCCTCAGCGCCTGATTTTCGGGAACTTCAACCAGGTCATAGTCCAGTAATACGGACTCAAGATACATGCCGGTTCCGCCACAAAGAAGCGGAAGTTTATTCCTGGAATGGATGGTTTGGTATGCTTCCAGGAAATCGTGCCTAAACCGATAGACATTATATTCGGTACCGGGCTCAGCAATATCGATCAGGTGGTGCGGAACCACCTTATCACCAAACTGATAATCTGCAATGTCCTTCCCGGTGCCTATATCCATACCCTTAAACACCTGCCGCGAATCGGCGCTGATAATCTCAGCATCTAACGCCAGTGCCAGGCGCACACCAAAAGAAGTTTTTCCAACCGCAGTTGGCCCAAGAACAGTGATTAAAGGAATATTGCTAATCATTGTACAAAGGTGAAAAAAATAGGGCAATAAAACGTTTAAAGATGCAAATTCGAAAATTATACTTCAGCACATGCAAACCGCAATCATTACCGGAATTGCATCGATATTTTTATGAATGAAGCTCAACATAAAAAGTTCGTTCGTAAAAAAAAGAGTAATAGCAGTGCAAACCATTGAAGTCATTTTACATATTTCATCTATATTATTTATTTTTTACGAGTCAGATGGAATTACTCACGCATTGCATATTTTCAAAGGTGTTCGTGAGCTAAAGGTTCACCAGATTGATCATAATATCATCTTCGGTTGGTGATTTAATCCAATCATGGCTATTTCATGTATATTTTTTTTAATCACGAATTTCCTGATCATTTGGATTAAGAATCCTACTTTTGCGTCAGGCAAACGAACATGCGATTATGGAACTTATCCACAAATATTTCCCGTTACTCACTCCTGAACAAATCGAAAAATTCAGCCTGCTCCAGGACCTTTATCTTGAATGGAACAGCCAGATCAATGTAATTTCGCGAAAAGACATGGAGCATTTTTATGAGCATCATGTGCTACATTCGCTTGGGATTGCCCGTGTACAGCAGTTTTTGCCCGGATCGCAGGTTATGGATGTAGGTACCGGGGGAGGATTTCCGGGAATCCCGCTGGCCATCCTGTTTCCGGAAACTGAATTCCTGCTGGTGGATTCGATCGGAAAGAAAATTAAAGTAGTTAATGAAGTGGCAAAAGCCGCGGACATCACCAATGTGAAAGCCATACAATCGAGAGCCGAGGATGTAAAGCAAAAGTTCGATTTTGTGGTGAGCCGCGCCGTTACCACCTTACCGGAATTTGTAAATTGGATTGAAAACAACATCAAAAAAGACAGTCGTCACTCTTTAAAAAACGGGATACTTTACCTGAAAGGAGGCGACCTTGAGGCAGAACTTGCCCCATTCCGGAACAAGTGCCATATTTACAACCTGAACAGCTATTTTTCAGAAGCTTTTTTCGAGACAAAAAAGGTGGTTCATCTTGGTTTATAGAATTTCACAAGTTTTAACATATCACAGGCTGATAAATAATCTGAACATTGATTTTTCATTACTTTTGGCAGGTTAAAACTTCATAAAAGCGACAGAAAACAACAGGGTAAAACCCGGNNAGCTGTGTGGAAAAATTTTCACAGCCTTACCCAAATTCCCCGTCCATCGAACCACGAAGACCGCATTCAGCAATTCATGTGCGATTTTGGTAAAAATCTCGGTCTCGAGACTATCAAGGACGAAGTAGGAAATATCATTATCCGGAAACCAGCTACCCCAGGCATGGAAAACCGCAAAGGCATTGTGTTGCAAACCCACCTGGATATGGTTCCCCAGAAAAACAGCGACAAAGTGCATGATTTCACCCAGGACCCGATTGAAGCTTATATTGACGGCGAATGGGTTACAGCCAATGGGACTACCCTGGGTGCCGATAATGGCATGGGTGTAGCGGCAGCAATGGCAGTACTGGAAGCAAAGAACCTGGTACATGGTCCGGTTGAAGCACTATTTACCTGCGACGAAGAAACCGGCATGACTGGTGCTTTCGGGCTGAAACCTGGTTTGCTACAAGGCGATATACTTCTTAACCTTGATTCGGAAGACGAAGGCGAACTTTATGTGGGTTGTGCAGGCGGAACAAACGCAAATGCGACATTTACTTACAAAGAGGAGCCGGTAACCCAGGGTTTGGCTTCGTTTAAGCTGGCTATTACCGGTTTAAAAGGGGGCCATTCGGGGCTGGAAATTATTCTGCAACGTGGCAACAGCAACAAACTCATGAACCGTTTTCTGCAGCATGCCGTTGTTGAACATGGGTTACGACTGGCTTCAATTGAAGGAGGCAGCCTGCGTAATGCTATTCCGCGCGAATCATTTGCTGTAGTAACTGTTCCCCCGTCGAAGGCTGACGACCTGGTAAAATGTGTGGCCGATTACGAAAAAATGTACCGCAGCGAACTTTCGGCAACCGAACCCGATTTGAAATTTACAATCTCGGCAACATCAACCCCCAACAGTGTAATAGATGCTGCTTCGCTCGATAAAGTAATGAAAGCCATTAATGCATGCCCCAACGGTGTTATGCGGATGAGCGACGATATGAAAGGCCTGGTTGAAACCTCGACCAACCTGGCCAGTGTGAAATCAGTTGATGGTAAAATATACATTCAGTGCCTGTTACGCAGCTCGGTTGATACGGCTCAACACGACCTGGGGGGCATGATTAAAGATGTATTTGAGCTTGCCGGTGCAGAAGTTGTTCTGGATGGTACTTATCCCGGCTGGAAACCTAATATGAAATCAGCCATCCTGATAACGATGCAGGAAGTGTACCAGAAATTGTACGGTCGTATTCCTGAAATAAAAGCTATACATGCCGGCCTGGAATGTGGTTTGTTAGGCGGTGTTTATCCGAACTGGGATATGATATCATTTGGACCCACCATTAGGTACCCACATTCGCCGGATGAAAAAGTAAATATTGCATCCGTAGAAAAATTCTGGAACTACCTGGTTAACACCTTAAAAGATGCTCCGCTGAAATAAGCCCGAGCCTCTGAAATACACGTTCAACACCCTGCCCGCAATAAATATTTAACGGGCTGGGATTTTTTTTTCGAAACCATTTGGATATTTGGATACAATTCATACCTTTGCACCCCTAAAAACGACCAATCATGAAGAGGACTTTCCAGCCATCAGTAAGGAAGAGAAAAAACAAACACGGATTCAGACAAAGAATGTCAACTGTTAACGGACGCAGGGTTTTAGCTGCACGCAGGGCTCGTGGAAGAAAAAAATTAACTGTTTCCGACGAAGGAAAATAATTCTTTTTCTGTCATTTGCTGTTACGTTTAACAGCTTATATAGTTTAAAACGCATTTCGGAGGAGGCTTCAAAGCCTGCCTCCTTTTCTTTTTATAGCCAACACATCGTATATTTTCAGTATACGTTTTCTGATTTCGAACTATGATGCATTATTGATTCCGGATAGGTTTCAATTCAGGAAAAAACAGTAATTTAGCCCCTCTTTTAAAAAAGCGATGAATCCTATTATTTACGAAGCTTCATTAGCCGGATTGCTGCGGCTTATCCTGGTTGTTTTAGTTGTGTACGCCATTTTCTCATTCGTAATGCGATACATACTGCCATCGGTAATGAGAAATTACGTGAGCAACATCCAGAAACAGTTTACGGAACAACACCAGAAGCAACAGGATTTCCAGGAACAAAAAAAAGAAGGAGAAATTTCAATTACCTATGTTGACAAGGAAAAAGCAAAGGTGCATACCTCTGCAGATGCCGATTATGTAGATTATGAAGAAATCAAATAAGCACAACGCTAATTTATAACCAACACCAAAACTAAAAGCTACTTTTAAAATGAAGCAAATCAGTTTCAAACAGGCTCTCCCCTACCTGGCAGCCATAGCAATTTTTGTTTTTATAGCGTTAACCTATTTCAGCCCACTGCTCGAAGGCAAAGTGCTGAAACAGTCAGATATTACGCAATTTAAAGGCATGTCGAAAGAGATTTCTGATTTCCGCGACAAAACCGGGGAAGAAGCACTTTGGACCAACAGTATGTTTGGCGGTATGCCCGCTTACCAGATCTCGGTTCAGTATAAAGGTAATATTTTACGTTACCTCGACCAGGCAATGCAGTTATACCTGCCTCAGCCTGCAGGAATGGTGTTCCTTTATATGATAGGCTTCTTCATCTTGCTTCTGATTTTGAAAGTAGACAAATGGCTGGCGGTGGCAGGTGCTATTGCATTTGCATTTTCGTCCTACCTTTTTATCATTTTCGAAGCTGGCCATAACAGCAAAGCACATGCTATAGGTTATATGGCGCCGGTTTTAGCCGGGATAATACTCACATATCGCGGCCGCTACGTGGCAGGCGGAATAATGGCAGCCATTGCACTTTCACTCGAACTGCTGACAAATCACTTGCAAATTACCTATTACCTGATGCTTATTGCCGGAGTTTTTGTAATCACTGAACTGGTAAACAGCATTCGCGGAAAACAGCTTCCGTCGTTTGCAAAAGCAACCGGCATTCTGATGATTGCTTCTGTGTTTGCGGTAGCAACCAATATCACTAATCTTTGGGCTACTTACGAATATGGTAAGGAAACCATCAGGGGAAAAACAGAACTAACTACCGAAAAATCGAACCGTACCAGCGGTTTAGATAAAGATTATGCCACTGGCTGGAGCTATGGCAAACTTGAAACATTTACCCTGTTAATTCCAAATTTTAACGGAGGTTCGTCACAAGGTGCCGTATCCGAATCCTCAAACTCGTACAAAGCACTGAGAGCTCAGGGCATCGACGATAACCAGGCAAAAAAAGTCATAAAAGCACTGCCCATGTACTGGGGTACCCAACCCGGAGTAGCCGGGCCTGTATACATCGGGGCCATTGTTATATTCCTGTTTGTATTTGCCCTGTTTGCTGTAGATAATAAGTACAGGTGGTGGCTGCTGGCTGCAACCATTCTCTCCATTTTATTGGCCTGGGGCAAAAACTTTATGCCATTTACCAATTTCTTTATGCACTACGTTCCGGGGTATAATAAATTCAGGGCTGTATCCATGACCCTGGTAATGGCCGAGCTCTGTATTCCTCTTCTGGCAGTGCTGGGATTGCAGAAAATATTTTCAGCCGATGCGGATAAGAAAAAGCTCTCAAAATTTCTTTATTATGCGTTAGGAATAACCGGCGGCATCTGTTTGATATTTGCGGTAGCCGGAAGTGCATTTTTCGATTTCGTTTCACCAGCCGATGAACAATACAAAGCTTATTTCCCCGACTGGCTTATGGCCGCCATCCGCCAGGACCGTGCTGCTATTTTCAGTGCTGATGCATTCAGGTCGCTGATGTTTATACTGCTGGCAGGCGCTGCTACCTGGGCCATGATAAATCAGAAGCTGAAGAAGACTGTATTTTTCTCTGTATTAATACTGCTTGTCCTTTTTGATATGTGGACTGTTAACCGCCGTTACCTGAACAGCGAAAGTTTTGTACGCAAAAGTGTAGCAGCAGTGCCATTCGAGCCAACCGCTGCTGACCAGATAATTATGAAAGATAAAGACCCTAATTTCAGGGNNAGATCATCATGAAAGATAAGGATCCTAATTTCAGGGTTTTTAACCAAACTGTAGGTAATCCGTTTGCTGATGCAAGTACCTCGTATTTCCACAAATCGCTTGGCGGATATCATGGAGCCAAATTACGCCGGTACCAGGAGTTGATAGATCATCACCTGGCAAAAGGCAACATGAGTGTATATAACATGTTGAATACCAAATATTTTATTGTACCAGATGAAAATGGAGGTCAGCCACAGATGCAGATTAACTTCCAGGCACTTGGAAATGCGTGGTTTGTTAACAACACACATATGGTAAACAATGCTGACGAAGAAATAAATGCACTTAATGCATTTGTGCCTCACGAAACCGCTGTAATCGACAAACGTTTTGAGCAACAGGTTAGCGGTCATATGATCACGAAAGACTCTTTAGCAACCATAGTTCTGACCTATTATAAGCCTAATGCATTAACCTATAAATCATCAGCTAGCAGAGAACAGCTGGCTGTATTCTCCGAAATATACTACGATAAAGGCTGGAATGCTTATATCGATGGCAAATTGTCACCTTATTTCAGGGCTGATTATGTGCTGCGTGCCATGATAGTTCCTGCAGGTAGCCATACGATAGAATTCAAATTCGAGCCCAGGGTGTATAATGTCGGAGAAAAGATATCGTATGCTTCATCAATCATACTGGTATTGCTCGCATTGGGAACCGCTGGATTTATGATCCAGCGTAACCGCAAAAATATCCGGAAGGCATAAACAACAGTTGATGAACACAGAAGGTCTTCGCAAAGTACTGATCATCACTTACTACTGGCCACCAAGTGGGGGGGCTGGCGTACAGCGGTGGCTGAAGTTCAGCAAATACCTTCGCGATTTTGGGTGGGAACCAGTTATTTACACCCCCGAAAACCCGGAAGCACCAGCGGTTGACCATTCGCTGGAGAGCGACATTCCGGCAGGAATTACCGTAATAAAACGCCCGATTATTGAGCCTTACATGGCTTATAAGCGATTTGTAGGTATGAAAAAGGGTGAAAAGGTAAATGCCGGCTTTCTAAAAGAGAAAGAAAAGCCCGGAGCTGCCGAAGGTTTCGCTGTATGGCTCAGGGGGAATTTCTTTATCCCCGATGCACGTTGTTTCTGGATAAGGCCTTCAGCAAGGTTTCTGGTTAATTACCTCGATAAAAACCCGGTAGATGCCATCGTTTCGACCGGGCCACCACATTCGATGCATTTGATTGCATTAAAAATACATCAAAAATTACAAATTCCCTGGCTGGCAGATTTCCGCGATCCCTGGACAGGAATTGACTTTTACCACCAGCTGAAACTTACTTTCCTTGCCGACAGAAGGCACCGGATGCTTGAAAAAAAAGTACTTTCGGAAGCAACAGCTGTTACCGTGGTAAGCCGGGACATGATCAACGAATTCAAAACCCTTGTAAACCGGGATTACACATTGGTAACCAATNNTGGATGAAATGTTTACTATTTCGCATATCGGAAGCATCAATGCCTCACGCAACCCTTCAGCTTTGTGGCGGGTGCTTTCAAAAATGGTAAAAACACACCGCCTATTTGCCGATAAAATGCGTATTAAATTAGTAGGCAAAGTTGACATTGAAGTACTTAAAGAAATCGAGGCTTGTGATTTAACACGTAATTTTATCCGCATAGAATATATGCCGCATCGGGATGTGATGCTGGAGATTCAGAAATCGCAGGTGCTACTGCTGCTTATAAACAACACACCCAATGCCAGGGGAATTTTAACCGGTAAAGTTTTTGAATACCTGGGCTCAGGCAGGCCCATACTCAGCATAGGCCCGGAGGATGGAGATGCGTCTGCA